>JAYVGA010000499.1:0-6028 GCA_043772635.1 Chitinophagaceae bacterium | reverse complement strand
AAATTATCATTGTGTTATTGTAACACAATGATAAATATTTTTTGCTGTATATAAAAATTTATTTTTACTGTGCTGGCAGAACT
This sequence comes from Chitinophagaceae bacterium, assembly GCA_043772635.1. Taxonomy (GTDB): domain Bacteria; phylum Bacteroidota; class Bacteroidia; order Chitinophagales; family Chitinophagaceae; genus Ferruginibacter. The sequence goes on along the minus strand of JAYVGA010000499.1, from coordinate 5,945 downwards.
TTACTTTTACTTATGGGTTTTAAAGAAGAAATAACGGACCATTTTTTAAATGGTCATCAAAAATACCTGCGTAACATTTCAGTGGATTGTATCATTTTTGGTTTTCATCAAAATGAACTTAAAGTATTGCTGCTTAATGCAAAATATGCCGGGCAATGGGCTTTACCTGGGGGTTTTATTGAGAAAGAAGAACATATGGATGAAGCAGCAAAACGCATTTTAAAACAGCGTACCGGGTTGGATGATATTTTTTTACAGCAGTTTCATGTATTTAGCGCCCCCACACGTTCTACAAAAAAAATAAATAGCCAATTTTTAAAAAATGCCGGCGTAAGTGTTGAAGAGTCCTGGATGTTTGAGCGTTTTATTTCTGTTGGTTACTGGGCATTGGTAGATTTTACAAAAGTAAAGCCCGTTGCAGATGTATTTTCCGCTGCCTGCGAATGGTTTAATATTCACACTATACCCGAATTAATATTAGACCACAATGATATTTTACAAAAGGCTTTAGAAAATTTACGGGCACAATTAAATTATCATCCTATTGGTTACAACCTGCTACCCGAAAAATTTACCATGCCCGAATTACAAAAATTATACGAAACCATTTTAGACCGAACCTTAGACCGCCGGAATTTTCAACGTAAAATTTTAAGCACCGGCATTTTAAAAAAATTAGACGAAACAAAAAAAGCTGTGGCGCATAAAGCACCTCATTACCATAAATTTGATTTGCGTAAATATCAAAAGGCGTTGAGGGGTGGAATGGGGTTTGAGTTGTAAAAATTATTTTATGCTGCATTAAATGAACAAAAAATTATGAACCGTAAACATTTTATCTCTTCCATTATTCCCTTTGCTGCTGCATTTACTGCAAATGCCAAAACTAAGGCAACGGAAGAGCCGGAAATGCTTTACAAAATTCCTCCTTATTTAAAACCAGGCGATACCATTGGTATTACCAGCCCTGCCGGGTATATTACCCTGGAAGAAATTACCCCTGCTTTAATTAAACTAAAAGAATGGGGTTTTACCATCAGCATTGGAAATACCATTGGTAAAAAAGATTTTACGTTTGGCGGAACCGATGAGGAAAGGCTGCAGGATTTTCAGCAAATACTGGATGATAAAAACATTAAAGCCATTATGTGTGCAAGGGGCGGTTATGGAACTGTTCGCTTTATAGATAAAATAGATTTTAGTTTTTTAAAAAAAAATCCAAAATGGATTATTGGTTTTAGTGATGTAACGGTATTGCACAGCCACCTGAACAGGAATATACATATTGCCAGTATTCATTCTAAAATGTGCAACAGCTTTCCGGCAGACTGGGGCCTGGCAGAGCCCATACAAAAAGAAACCATTGAGGGCATAAGGCAATGCCTGGTGGGAGAAAAAATGAAATACAATACTGTTCCAAACATGTATAACAAAATGGGTAATGCCACCGGCCAGTTAGTGGGCGGCAATTTAAAAACACTGGAAAGCCTGGCTGGCAGCAGCAGCGATATCAGTACAAAAAATAAAATTCTTTTTGTAGAAGATACCGGCGAATACCTGTACAGCATAGACCGTATGTTTTGGAACCTTAAACGCAGCGGCAAACTATCGCAGCTTAAGGGCCTTATTATTGGTGGCTTTAAAATAAAAAAAGATGATGCGGGTGAGGAGTTTGGAAAAACGCTGGAAGAAATAGTATTGGAAAAAGTAAAAGAATATAATTATCCGGTATGTTTTGATTTTCCGGTGGGCCATCAGAAAAACAATTATGCTTTGAAGTGCGGTGTGCAACATAGCCTTGAGGTAAATTCCATAAGTATATCATTAAAAGAAAGCTGAGTATTTTGTATATTTGGTAAAACATAAAAACTATGGCAAGCGAAATAACTGACAAAGAATATGTAACCATTAGGATACCTAAAAAAATAGGCTCCAAGGGTATTAAAAAGGTGAAAGACTATATCCAGTTTTTAGAAGTTAACGGAGGGGTACCAAAAAAGGTATCTCAAAAAACAATTAATGAAATTTCAAGAAAAATTAATAAAGATGCCTGGATTAAACTGAAGAAAAAAAGGGGACTAATACTGTAATGACGATTCTTGTTGATACCAATATTATTATTAGTGCTTCCTTAGAATCGAGAAGTGAACTTTTTAAAATTATAACTACTCCATACTCCAATTTAGATTTTGCCACTCCCCATTTTGCCTTAAAGGAAGTTATCAAAAATCAAGATGAAATTTGCAGAAAAATGAAAAAGAGCCTTGAGTTATTTCAGAATAACTTATCTGTCTTACTCAAGTACTTATTTGTTTTACCTGATGAAGATTTATCAAATAAAAATATAACAGAGGCAGAAAGTTTTACAGCCTCCATAGATATTGATGACACGATCTTTGTGGCATTTTCGATGGCATTGGATTTACTTTTATGGACAGGTGACTTTAAACTTCGCAAGGCACTAAAGAGAAAGGGCTTTAAGAATGTAATTATTACAAAAGAACTAAAACAAATTATTAGAGGTTTATGATAAAACTCCCCCCTTACTTAAAAAAAGGCGATACTATTGGCCTTACCTGCCCTGCAGGATATATGGCTGCAGATAAAGCACAAACCTGTATAAACACCCTGCAGCAGTGGGGCTACCAGGTAATGCTGGGCAAAACCCTGGGCAGTGCCTCTGCAAATTATTTTAGCGGCACCGATGAAGAAAGAGCAGATGAACTGCAGGCTATGATGGATGACCCTTCTATAAATGCTATTCTTTTTGGCCGGGGTGGGTATGGCATGGGCCGCATTATAGATCAACTTAATTTTAAAAAATTTAAGCAGCATCCAAAATGGCTTATCGGCTTTAGCGATATAACAGTAATGCACATGCATTTATACAGCCGTTATAAAATTGCATCGCTGCATGCACCTATGGCAGCGGCTTTTAACGATGAAAACTTTAAAAATGAATATGTACAATCACTTCAAAAGGCACTTAAAGGAAATAAAGGAAAGTATAGCTGCGCCCCGCATGCGGGCAACAGGCAGGGCTCTGCTACCGGTAAATTAATTGGAGGCAATCTTGCATTGCTTGCGCATGTTATTGGCACCCCATCCGAGTACAACACAAAAAACTGCATACTGTTTATTGAAGATATTGGAGAATACCTGTATAATACAGACCGCATGCTTTACCAGTTAAAACGAAGCGGAAAAATGGATCATATCAGCGGGCTTATTTTTGGGGGCTTTACCGATATGAAAGATACCGACCGGCCTTTTGGTAAAACGATAGATGAAATTTTAAATGACATCAGTATAGATTTAAATATACCGGTTTGTTATCATTTTCCGGTGAGCCACGGCAAAGAAAATGTAGCATTAAAAATTGGTGCTGATTACAATCTTATTGTAGGTACAAAAAAAGTAAGCCTTAAAGAATTATAAGGATAATAGGGAGTCTAACGAGTGGCGGTAAATGGCAGATTCGCTTAAGTTGTTGTGTGAGCCTTCCGGAATTTTTATAAAAATATCCGTAGGTTTTAAAAACTGTTTAAGTTTTACACCAGAGCGGTAAGGCACTACCCAATCGCCGGTGCCGTGAAAAATAGCTACCGGGCATTTTACCTCTTGCAAAAATTCGTATGTGGGTAGTTTGTAACTGCTCATTATAGAAGCAGGATACATAAATGCATAAGAACTAAACAGCGAGGGAACGCTGTAGTAAGGCGTTTCCAGGATAAGTCTTTTAAAAGGTTTTACTGTTGCAGTGTAGGCAGCAATGGCCGTGCCCAGCGATTTTCCATAAATAATAATGCTGTCGCTGTTATATTTTAAACCTGCCATTTTTTGCAGCTCATAAGCAATGCTGTATAATTTTTTCTCCGTCATCTCCCCGGTACTTTTACCAAAACCCGGGTAATCGGGCATCCATACTTCGTAACCATGTTTGGTAAAGGCAGGTACAAATTTTGCGTAATGTTCTATGTTATTTTTATTGCCATGAAAATACAATACCACTCCCTTCCTTAAAGAATCTTCAGGCAAAAATTTTATCATGCTTAATGTATCTGTAGCATTAAATGCAATATTGAGTTCTGTAAATGGCTGCTTAAAACTAAAGGTATAACTGCTGTCTAATTTTTTGGGATGAAGTAAAATCTTTTCCTGCAGGTAATACAATGCAATACCTGCACCGCAATAAATAAGAATAAATATTTTTAATCTTTTTAACCACTTATTTTTTTTATCACTCTTTAAATCTTCCATATCAGAATAGTTATTCTTGTTTATTATAATCTCCGTAAGCCCCCTTCAGGAGGTTGGGGGCTTAATACTGCAAAATATCTCTCACAAAATTATGGTACTTATTAAAAGATGGCAGGTTATTATGACCGCCACCTTCTATACGGATAAGCGTAATTTTTGCCGGGTTAATTGCCTGTAGTTTTATACTGTTACTGATGGGTATAAGCCAGTCTTTAGTGCCATGTAAAATATAGGTGTGGCAGTTTACATGCCTTATCCATTTATCTGTGCGCAGGTGAAAACGCAATAAAAAACGCATAGGAAGAAAAGGTAAAAAGCGTTCTATTACTTTTGTAAAACTAAAGTAGGGTGCATCTAAAATTAAATAGCGGGGTTTATTATCACTGGCAATTTTTGCAGCAAAACCACTGCCCAGGCTGCGGCCATAAACAATTATGTGATGCTCTGTATATTGTACTGCCAGTGTATCATACACAAACTGCATATCCTTATGCATATCTTTTTCACTACGCTTACCAGTGCTTTTGCCAAAGCCCCGGTAATCTACGAGCACTACATCATATTTATACCTGAAAAAATCTTTGGCATATTTAGCCCAGCCTTTTATGCTCCTGCTGTTGCCATGAAAATACAGGATAAGCCCCAGAGGATTATCTACAGTAAAATGCAGGCCATTGATGCTTACACCCGGCTCTACATCAAAAAATAATTCTTTAAAGGGAACATCATATTTATACTTAAAACTGGCATGAAGTTTTTCGGGCTTAAAAATAAAACGCTCCTGTACTAAAAATACAATGGCTACCAATGCTGCATAACCAATGATGATATAAAGAAGTGTATTGCTCAAACGTTCCGGGAATTTTATTCAAGATAATCATTCTTAAACGTCATTTGTTATTGAGTCTTTTTTTTAGTCAGGTCATTCTAAAATTGTCATTGGGGTCATAGGGTCATTTGTCATTATGTTTTGGATCAAGTATCTTGTAACATTATATTTACTGCCAACTGCCAACTGCCAACTGCCAACTGCCAACTGCCAACTGCCAACTGCCAACTGCCAACTGCCAACTGCCAACTGCCAATTGCCAACTGCCAACTCTCCTACCTAAAAGTTTTCATCCAGTTATCCATTCCACCGGTAAGATTTATTAAATTATGATAATGGTATTTTTGCTGCAGGCGCTGAATAATAAGGCCACTGCGGATACCTTTCTGGCAATAGACTACAACCGTTTTATCTTTGGAAATAAGATCCAGGCAATCAAAAACCGTATTCATGGGAATAAGCAATCCACCAATATTAAAAGCTTCATGCTCCCAGGGTTCTCTTACATCTATCAGTAAAAAATCTTCTTTATTATTTATTTTTTCCTGTAGTGTATTGGCATCAATAGAATGCATTGGCAAGTTTTTTTCAGTCAGTCATTTCATCAGGAGTCATTGGGTCAATCAGTCATTTGTCATACAATGCCGTTTACATAAGAACAAATTTTCAATAATCAATTTTCAATTATAAAAGGCAGGTGCATTTTCATTTAAAATTTTTTGTTGAGCATTGAACCCCTACAAATTGTAGGGGCAAGTTATTGAGCATTATTTCTTTCCATATCTTAAGTCAACGACATTGATTAATCATTTACAGATAAAAAAATGCAGGCCAGGAATTGATCATTAGCTTATTG
>JAYVGA010000498.1:0-8422 GCA_043772635.1 Chitinophagaceae bacterium | reverse complement strand
GTTTGGCCAAAGAGAGGGTCGTTACTGATATAACCCAACACCTGGTTTTCTGATTTAAAAATTTTAAAACTATCGTTAAAGAAACCCTGGGTGGTAATGATGTCTAACGTAGTATCAAAAGTATGAACGTTATCAACTGCAGGTATCAGATCACTTCCGAGAGAAGTGGTATCCAGTTTGGTACAGCCCCAATTTATTATAACAACAAAAAAAAAGCTAAGCAGGGCAATTGGTAAAATTCGTGTAAACACAAATAAAATTTTAAAGAAAAAATATAGATATAAAACTATTTAGCAAGGTCGGTGTATAATTGTAAATAGTCTGTTAAATCACTTTCTGCATTATACTTCAGTATTTTTTTGCCTTTAATTTTAGAAAATTCATCCAGTAATTTTTTGTCTATATTTTCGGCTCCAAAAGTTACTGCGTCTGCATAAGTAGCACCACCTCTAAACATGGCTGTGTTATTAATATCCTTATAAACATCCTGGTCTTTTTTTGTAACATTATCGTTAATGGCCATCAACTTTAAAAAATCAGGTTCCAGTTTATCTTTAAAAGTATTTTCGCTGATAGTGTAAACAATTTTACTGTGGCTGAATACGGGCTCTTTTTTATACGCTGTTTTAATATACATAGGAATTAACCCCGTCATCCATCCGCTGCAATGAATTATATCAGGAGGCCATCCAAATTTTTTAACTGTTTCAAGTGCACCTTTACAAAACAATACTGTTCTAAGTCCATTATCGTCGTACCAGTTTTCGTTTTCATCGGTAAAAATAGTTTTACGTTTAAAAAAGTCTTCGTTATCTAAAAAATAAACCTGTAACCTTGCATTAGGTAAAGAAGCTACTTTAATTATCAAAGGATAATCGTCGTTATTTATCGTAACATTTATACCGGATAATCTTACTACTTCATGCAACCTGTGCCTGCGTTCGTTTATTACACCAAATTTTGGCATAATACATCTCACTTCCATGTTGCTGTCGTTAGAAAGTACTGCCAGTTTGTTTACAACTTCTGCAAATTCTGTAAGTTCCAGGTAAGGCGACATTTCATTGGCAATAAATAAAATTCTTTTCTTTGTAGACATATTAACTATGTTAGTGCTTATTTATTATGATATCAAGGTAAAATTTTGAAACGGATTGCAAAAGTATAGTTTTTTTATGTAAAAACACGTGAGAACAAGCAATTGAAGCCATAAACCATAACTACATGATCGTTTTAAAACATATTAAAGATTTACAAAAATTACTAAACAAATACAAAGCAAAAGGGCTGTATATTGGTTTTGTTCCCACAATGGGCGCACTTCATAAGGGTCATATTTCGCTTATCCATGCATCTAAGAGCCATCACCCCATTACAGTAAGCAGCATTTTTGTAAACCCTACCCAGTTTAATATTGCCAGCGATTTTAATAAGTACCCTGTAACTATAGAAAAAGATATTGATATGCTGGAAGCTGAAGGCTGCGATGTGTTGTTCCTTCCCCCGGCTGTAGAAATGTATCCACCCAATGACCCTGTAATGGTTTACGATCTGGGTTATATAGAATCTTTGCAGGAAGGAAAATACAGGCCCGGCCATTTTCAGGGAGTGAGCCGTATTGTAGATAAACTGTTAGCCGCAGTGCTGCCCCAGACCTTATACCTTGGCCAAAAAGATTATCAGCAATGTATGGTTATTAAAAAGCTGATAGATTTAAAAAAATACCCAATCCATTTAAAGATATGCGAAACTTTAAGAGAAGCAGATGGCCTGGCCATGAGCAGCAGAAACATGCGTTTAAATGCAATAGAAAGAAAACAGGCTGCATACTTGATTAAAACGATTACCAGAATAAAAGATGAAATAAAACCGGGAACCACTGATGATATTAAAGAAGAGGCTGTGCAGTATTTAACCCAAATTGGTTTTAAAGTAGATTATATAGAAATTGCTGATGCGGTAAATTTGCAACCCATTACTTATTGGGATGGCCATGAGAAAGCCGTGGTGTTGGTGGCTGCTTTTTTAAATGATATAAGACTAATAGATAACCTGTTACTTAACTGATATTTTTTATTATGCGGCAGGAAGTATGCGCAGGCAGTTGTAAATTGTGAGCACTATGCGCAAACGTATTTTTTCTCTTTTACAATATGTACTGTTTCTGGGTGCAGGTTTTTTCCTTGTATGGTGGCAGTTAAAATCTATGACTGCTGCAGAAAAAACAGAATTTTATAATGCATTCTCCAGCGCCAATTACTGGTTACTCATTCCGGTTATTATTATGAGCCTGCTCAGCCATCTCAGCCGATCTATGCGCTGGAAATTAATGATGGAGCCGCTGCAGTATAACCCCTCTCTTAAAAATGTTTTTGCCGTTACCATGGTGGGCTACCTGGCCAACTCTGCCATTCCCCGTTTGGGAGAAGTTTTAAAATGCAGCCTGCTGGCCCGCTACGAAAAATTAAAAATTGATAACCTTTTTGGAACCATCCTGGTAGAAAGAACTTTTGATTTTGTGTGTTATCTTATTTTTATAGCCATTACTATAATAATGCAGATAGATCGTATTGGCAATTATGTTTCATCAAAACTAAGTGTCATCACCCAATCTGAAGGTTTGCCTGTTTGGGCAAAACTCCTGCTGATTATACTGTTTATTTTTGCACTTATTTATGTGCTCCGGTTTTTGGCAAAAAAATTTCCGCACAACCGGATTATTGCTAAAGTAAATGGTTTTATAAAAGGCATAAGCGATGGTTTTAAAACCATAAAGAATTTAAAAAAAAGAAAACAGTTTATAGCGCACACTTTTTTTATATGGGCCATGTACCTGCTGCAGATGTATATTGGTTTTTTTGCTATGGAAGGCACATCACACCTGGATATTAAAGCAGCTTTTGCGGTGCTGGCACTGGCTACACTGGCTATGATAGCCACGCCCGGCGGCATAGGCTCCTTCCCTATTTTTGTAATGGAAACTTTATTGATTTATTCTGTGGCAGCTCCGCTGGGCAAGGCTTTTGGATGGTTGTTATGGGGAGCCAATACAGCCATTGTAATAGTTGCAGGCATTATAGCTTTGCTGGTATTACCCTATATTAACAAGCATAAAAAAGAAAATACTATAATGCATACCCACTAACGGAGTGTTGCTAAAAAAAATTTTCCGTTGGTATTAAATGTAAGATTATTGGTGATGTATGATTTCTGATGTATGATTTCTGATGTAACTAAACTAAATTGTACAGCACATATTAATTGACCTTTGACCATTGACCATAAATAAATTCTGCTTTGCATAAACGTAAAACTATTGCCAGGGATATAAGCTGGCTTTCATTTAATAACCGGGTACTGCAGGAAGCTGCAGACGAAACGGTGCCGCTGCGGGAACGCATACGGTTCCTTGGTATTTTTTCCAACAACCTCGATGAGTTTTTCAGGGTAAGGGTAGCCACGCTTAAAAGAATGATGGAGCTGGGCAGTAAGGCAAAAATGCACCTGGAACAAAAGCCGGAAAATATTCTGCAGGAAATAGACGAAATGGTAAATACCCAGCAGATAGAATTTGAACGCATCTGGAAAGAAATACAAAGGGAATTAACCCGGCAAAAAATTCATCTTGTAAACGAAAAAAAATTAAACAGTGCCCAGCAAAAATTTGTGCTGGATTTTTTTAATGAAGAAGTAAGAAGCTACATCGTACCCCTCATGATAGAAAGCATACAAAACTTTCCGGTACTCAATGATAAGTCTATTTACCTTGCCTGCAAACTTTCCCGTAAAGATAAAAGTATAGCCCAGCGTTTTGCACTGGTATCGGTACCCGCTAGGCATTTGAGCCGTTTTTTAATACTGCCTTCTAAAAACGATGAGCAGTATATTATCCTGCTGGAAGATGTGATCCGTTTTTGCCTTCCCTATATTTTTTCCTTTTTTAATTACGACCAGTTTTCGGCGCACCTTATTAAACTAACCCGTGATGCAGAAATAGATATTGACAATGATGTATCCACATCGCTCATACAAAAATTAGAAAAGGGCATAAAAAACAGGAAAAAAGGCAGACCTGTACGTTTTGTTTTTGATAAAGATATTGATATTGCCCTCCTCACCTATCTTGTAAAACGCCTTGGGCTTTCTTTAAAAGAAAACCTTATCCCCGGTGGCCGCATTCATAATTTTAAAGACTTTATAAATTTTCCGGAAGCCGTTTTTTCTTATAAGAGCCTGCGTAAAAAACCATTCACCCATCCAATTTTAAAAAATGCAAGCAGTGTTACAAATATTATTTTTAAAAAAGATGTACTGCTTAATTTCCCCTATCATTCATTTAACAGTGTAATAGATTTGCTGAGAGAAGCAGCCATAGATCCGCATGTAACCAGCATTAAAATAGCCTGTTACAGGCTTGCCTCACGTTCCAAAGTAATTAATGCCCTTACCAATGCGGTAAGAAATGGCAAACAGGTAACTGTGGTGCTGGAGCTCAGGGCAAGGTTTGACGAAGAGGCTAACCTGCTGTGGAAGGAAGAACTGGAAGATGCAGGTGTGAAGGTTTTGCTGGGAGCACCTAACGAAAAAGTGCATGCAAAAATTTGCCTTATTAAAAGAAGAATACACAACATAACTACTCACTATGGTTTTGTGAGCACAGGAAACCTTAACGAAAAAACAGCCCTGGCTTATGGCGATCATTGCCTGCTCACTTCCGACAGAAAAATAATGGCCGATGTGAACCGCATATTTACCTACCTGGAAAATCCTAAAACAAGAACAGGCCTGCTCCGCTCCTGCAAAACATTAATGGTTAGCCCCACCGGTATGCGCCGCCAGGTAATTGCGCTTATTAACCGGGAAATAAAAATTGCAAAAAATAAAAAAGAAGCTTCTATTATTATTAAGCTCAACTCCCTCAGCGATGAACAGCTTATTCTTAAACTGGAAGAGGCTGCCAAAGCAGGCGTAGAAATTAAAATGATTATTAGAGGTATATGCTGCATGTTTACAGAGAATAAAAAATTTAAAAAAACAATACAGGCCATAAGCATTGTTGATGAATACCTGGAACATGCAAGGCTGATGATTTTTTACAACGAGGGCAACGAAAAAGTATTCATCTCCTCTGCAGACTGGATGGTTAGAAATATAGATCACCGGGTAGAAGCCTCCTGCCCTATCCTGGAAAAAGACATTAAAAAAGAACTGATAGATATCATCAATATACAACTGAAAGATAATATAAAAGCAAGGATACTGGATAATGAGCTGAGCAACGAATATGTAAACCCCAGAAACAAAACCAAAATTCGCTCACAGGTGGAAACATATAATTACCTGTGTAATAAAAAGTATTCCTGATATGGCCTTTCTTTAATGCAACTATTATTTTTTCTTTTGAAAGGGCTTTATTGTATTTTTAATTTTTACCAACACATTTTACTACCGGATAAAAACATATACACATTGATACTGGCAGCCATTGATATAGGAAGTAACGCAGCAAGATTATTGATAACAGAAGTGATCGTTGCCGAAAATGAAAAACCTGTGTTTAATAAATTAAATCTTTTCCGGATACCGCTCCGGTTAGGATTTGATGTGTTTGAAACAAAATTTATTTCTCCTGAAAAAATAAAAATGTTTTTAGATACCATGCAGGGATTTAAACACCTCATGAATGCCTACAAAGTACAATCGGTAAAAGCCTGTGCCACCAGTGCCATGAGAGATGCCAGCAATGCAACAGAAATACTGCAGCAAATTTTAGATGCTACCGGTATAACAGTAGAAATTATTACCGGCGATATGGAAGCCAACCTGGTGTACGAAAATCATGTGGCAGAAAATATGGATAAAGATCACAGCTATATGTATATTGATGTGGGCGGTGGCAGCACAGAGATTTCTTTTTTTGCAAATGGCATTCTTATTTTTAAAAATTCATTTAATATCGGCACCATACGCATTCTAAAAAACCTGGTACAGGAGCAGCATTGGGAAGAAATGAAAAATGCCATTAAAACTGTTACCCGTGGGCAAAAAGCAGTGGTAGCCATTGGCAGTGGCGGAAACATAAACAAAGTTTTTTCGCTTAGTAAAAGAAAAGATGGCAAACCACTTAGCCTGGAGCTGCTGAGAGATTATTACCGGGAGCTGGATGCATTTACCATTGCAGAAAGAATTACAAAATATAACCTGCGGCAAGACAGGGCCGATGTAATTGTACCAGCACTTTCTATTTATATAAACGCCATGCGCTGGGCCGGTGCCGAAGAAATTTATGTTCCCAAAATAGGTTTGGCAGATGGCCTGGTAAGGCATTTATGGGATGAGATGAAAGAGGAGCAATAAATATATCCTGATAATTTTTTTCAGCCTATAAGAAAGGACAGACTTATCCTGAATATAAAATACTTTTCTAAAAATATAAAATGCAATATTGAATGATACAAGTTATCATCTTTTCAACACTAAGAATAAATTTTAAACAATCTGTAAAGCAATCATGCTAAGTTATTTTGCGCAGGGCGGTTCGCTGCTGGTCATAAGACCAAGCAGAGGCGTCGCACGGCGCAATGGATGGCTTAATGATGATTGTGCGTTACACCTACATCGGAGGAAAATTTATGTTCCCAAAATAGGATTGGCAGATGGACTGGTAAGGCATTTATGGGATGAGATGAAAGAGGAGAAATAATAAGAACCTGTTTGAGTTATTTATTTTTAATACCAGCGAAAGGTTTTCATAGCATCATTCCCTACATCTGTGTAGGGATGTCACAATCCCTGTCTGCTGGCGCAGCCAAGCAGGCTTTCATCGGAATACATAATGGCAACATTTTAGACCATGTAATAAATTTCAGGCAAACAACTCAAACAGATTTCTAAGAATAAATTTTTAAATACTCGTATAGCAATAGTTTACTAAATTATTTTGTGCATGGCGGTTCGCTGCTGGTCATAAGACCAAGCAGCGGCGAATAATAAAAATATGCTTGCAATACACCCTCAATTCATTACTAACAAAACAGGTAAAAAAATATCTGCCGTTCTTCCTATGAAGGAATTTGAAACCATTATGGAAGAACTGGAAGAATTAGAGGATATTAAACTTTATGACGAAAGTAAAAACGATAATGAGCCTGCTATTTCTAAAAACAAAGCAATGGCAATGATTGAAGCCGAAAGAAAAAAATTGGGTAAATAATGTACGAACTGCAATACAGGAAAAAGGCGTTAAAGCACTTGCCAAAATTAATGACCCATACTATTCTGCTATCATTAAGGCAATAGAAGAACTTGCTGAAAATCCCCGTCCTTACGGTTACAAAAAAACTTACCGGCAGAAACGGTTACCGTATACGGGTAGGCACATACCGCATTATCTACGATATTTTTGATACCAGATTGGTTATTGAAATCGTAAACGTTGGCAAAGGGAATTGCATGTGGGCGAAAACCCCGATGAGACATGAATTTATGCAGCTTAAAACAACAAAGTCACTCATTGAGTGGCTTTGTTGTTTTATTTTTTCTACTTATGTTTTACTTTATAATACCAACGAACCAGCAATAGCCCTGGAATCAATAAGGCTAAGAACAAAATCACTATTTGTAGAATCAAATTATTCATGGTTGCTTCACTTAAATCTCGTTTTATAAAAACTCTATATTTAAATGATTGTAAAATTGAAACACTTAGTGAAAAAAGTACAACAAAAACATAACCCTTCTTTATCATGGTTGCTTTGATATTTTTTTATCTCGATTTAATTCTCTATGTCTTGTGTCTCAGGGGGGGTCGCCTGATCAGTTTTCAAATTAATAATAATTCTCCGGCGAAACCCCGATGCAGGAAAGTCTTCGGCTTTTACAATCGCAAATTACAGGTCTTTAAAGTGTCCGGGCAAAAATATTTTGCCTGCTGCAATTCGTAAAATCGTTCAATCGTTTTCTTTTACCGCCATACTACTCATGTTCTAAATATTGCCGATATAATTATCCAGGTTTATTATACATCGGGGTTTTGCCACACAATTTATTTAAAGGAAATTGCATGCTGGCCAAAACCCCCTGATACATGAAATATAACACTATTCCAAAATCAAGCTGTATAACAAAACAACCCCTGCTTAAAATAACGCTGCAATAAATTATTCTTATTACATTTACAGCCCATGCGAATTTTACAGGATTTGTTTTATTCTAATGCAGAGCCATCTCCCCTTCGCTATTAGTTATCCTAAATATTATTACCATGAGTGTAAATAAGGAAATAAAAAAAATTACTACGCATACGCTTCAAAAAATGAAAGCGGCAGGAGAAAAAATTTCTATGATTACGGCTTATGATTATTCTTTTGCCCAGTTATTTGATGCTGCAGGAATTGATATCATACTGGTGGGCGACAGTGCC
>JAYVGA010000497.1:0-2902 GCA_043772635.1 Chitinophagaceae bacterium | reverse complement strand
CGCAGTTCTTTTATAGAAGTGTCCAGCATATCTAATGACCGTTCAAACACGGCCATGTTATCGGGGGTTATAATTAAATTGTCTTTCATATTGCTTAAGGAAAATTTTACGCCAGATAATAAACCACCCAATCCGTCATGCAAATCTTTGGCCAGGCGGCTCCTTTCTTCTTCCTGCCCCTGCAGCATAGCATCTACTGCTACTAATTGTTTGTCTTTTTCTAATTCACGTATGTGTTGCTGCTGCAGTTCATCCTGCTGCTTTGCAAATTGCTGCCGGTGGCGAAAATTTCGATAGCCTAAAAATCCAACAACCATTAAAGCTGCTAAAGAACCAATTAAAAAATAATTAAGTGTTGATTTTTTTTTGATAGAAAGCGATTGCGCAAGCCTGTCTTTTTGTAACAACAGTATTTCTTTTTGCTTTTTTTCGGTTTGATACTTTACTTCTGTTTCATTCATTTGCCGCTGCACCTTTTCTTTTTTTACACTGTCGCTTATTGTTATAAATTGTGTTTGGTATTGAAATGCTTTATCAATATTACCCGCTTTCCCCTCAATTTCTGTAAGCAATTGCAAAGCCAGCACTTTACCCAGAGGAATATTTATTCTGCCCGATTCATTTAAAACATCCAACGCCAGTTCTCGTGCTTTTGCAAGATTGCCAGTGTACAGGTAGCAGGCAGCAAGACCTTCTTGGCTGTTTACTATTTGAAAATCATCTTTTAATTTTTTTGCTGCTTCATTTGCTTTTTGATAAGCGCTTAATGCATTGTTCCATTCTTTTTGTTTGCGGTAAATGCCACCCAATATGTAATAAAACCTTACATCTAAATTTGGTTTTTGTAACTGCATTACAATGGGTCTCACTTTTTCAAGATATGCGGCTGATGAATCAAACTGCGACAATGCACTAAAATCATCTGCTACAAAAAGATGGCCAATTACATACACATCAATATCATCGTTGCGGTTTAAATAAGTAAGTCCCAATTTATCATATTGTAAAGAATTTTCAAACTGTTCCAGGTCGTAATAGTTACTGGCAATATCTGCATGCAGTGTTGCTAGAAGCACATTCTTTTTATTGCTTTTAATATGCTCAATACCAGCTATGCCTTCAAGGCAGTACGCTGTTGATTCCTGAAAACGATAAAGTTTAGCCGACGCAAGGGCTTTGCCAATAAGGCAATCTGTTTTTTCGAAAAGGTATTTTTCAAATGGCGATGATGCGGTTTTTGCAACGGTTATCAATGAATTATATATTGCTGTTGCCGAATCGTAGTAGCTGAGTGATTCGGTATATTTTGCTATATCAAAAAGCAGATCTCCTTTTTTAAAATAATACCTGGCGGTATAATACTTATCACCAACTGTTTTTGCAAGTGTATATCCGGCATCAAGATATTTGCTGGCCGCAGCTGCATCGTTTGTACTTAATTGTTCTGCAAGCTTATAATTAAGCATAATTTTTTCCGTGTCCTGCCGTGTATTTTTTTGTAAATGCAAAAGGCTGTCAATGGTTGTTTGCGCCACAGCAACTGATAAAAAAATCAGGAATGCAGTTATGCAAATAAAAATTTTTCTATTGAGCCGCATAATCAAAATTAAATTATTCAACCTTTCAAAGGTTGGCATTCTCCCTCACAAAAGCAAGCAATACTTTTAAAATACCAGTTTAGGGTGATTCCGTACAAATTAGTATTAATCACAGTTTTGGGGGATGCGCCGCAGCCAGGTGCTTTATATTTTTACGGTATTAAATTTTATGTAAAACTAACTTTTGTTCTATTGTCTGCCATTTTTTGCAGAAATAGTTTTAATAAGATTTTGAAAAACCGGCGGAGCAATTATTAAAAAATAATCATTTAATAAAATATCATGAAAAAGGTTTTATTTTTTGCAGGCATTTTTTTTACAGCGCTTTTTGCAAAGGCACAACAAAGTGTGGGCATAGGTACCAGCACACCGCAGGCAACACTTGATGTAAAAGGTAACCAGCGTGTTGGGGGAGCCACTCACTTTACAAGTTTTGATTCTGTTGGCGGAAAAATAGAATGGAGAAATGCTAATTTGTATGTACCCGTAAGCCAGTACCTGATGCAGCACTCTGCAGCAGCAGATGGATTGTACTATAACAATAATACTCCCATAAGCGGGCAGTTAGAATACCGCAATGCATTGGGCAACCCTGTTTTTTTTACCAACTTTATTAATGGCAACGGATATTTTAGTAACCGGTTGGGAATAGGAAATCTTACGCCGCAATTTCCGTTATCGCTTAATGGAAACCTTGGTGATAAAATTTATTTATGGACAGATGGCACACCCACACATTATGGCATGGGTTTACAAAGCGGTTTGTTTCAAATATTTTCTAAAACTTCTTTTGATGATATTGCTTTTGGATATGGCAGCAGCACCCTATTTACCGAAGCCATGAGAGTAAAAGGAAATGGTAATGTGTGTATTGGAAATAATCCCTTTTTTAAATTAGACCTTACCGGCAGAATGCGCATTCGAACTGGTGCTGATGGAGAAGCAGGTATATGGTTAAACAATAATACTAATACTGCATTGCAATCTTTTGTAGGTTTAGAAAATGATAATTATGTGGGCTTGTATGGTGCGCCGGGCGCAGGCTGGAGCTTCGGTATGAATACTTTAAATGGCAATGTAAAAATGATGGGGCTTGTGGGCATTGGTACCACTACGCCTAATGCACCTTTAAGTTTTCCGCCAGCGTTGGGTAAAAAAATTACATTGTATCCGGGTGCTACCGGCGATGTAGGCATGGCCGTGCAGGGAAATCTTTTACAGATTTATTCCGATAATCCCAATGCAGATATTGCACTGGGTTACGACCAGGCAGGTGTATTTACAGAACGGTTCAGGGTAAGGGC
>JAYVGA010000496.1:0-6416 GCA_043772635.1 Chitinophagaceae bacterium | reverse complement strand
AATGGGAGCCGCCCAGCTTGCCGCCAAAGCCTGCCTCAGGGCTGGTGTGGGGTTATTAACGGTGCGTATACCGGCAACAGGAGTAGAAATTTTGCAGGCCACAATACCGGAGGCAATGACCGTAACCGGTGAAACAGTTGATTATAAAAAATACAACATTATTGGAGCAGGACCGGGATTAGGCACTGCACCCGAAGCTGTAAATAATATAATCAGTATCATTAATTACCAGCAGTTAATTTACCCGGAAAAAGAAAAGGCTGAGCTATGCAAACTGGTACTGGATGCAGATGCACTGAATATATTATCTGTTCATCAGGAGATGCTGGTACAGCTTTCGCCCAACACTATTCTAACCCCTCACCCTAAAGAATTTGAACGGCTGTTTGGCAAAAGCAATAGCGATTTTGAACGCATTGAAATGGCTTTACACAATGCTGCAAAGTATAATTGTTATATCATTTTAAAAGGCCATCATAGTTTTATAGCCACTCCAAATTGCCGGGGATATTTTAATAATACCGGCAATGCGGGCATGGCCACAGGCGGAAGCGGCGATGTGCTTACGGGTATCCTTACCGGCCTGGCCGCCCAGGGTTACACCGCTCTGCAAACATGCATACTGGGTGTATATTTACATGGATTGGCAGGAGATATTGCTGCAGATTTATTTTCGCAGGAAGCTATGCTGGCCGGAGATATTACGCATTGTTTGGGCAAGGCTTTTAAAACTTTGCGTTAAAAAATATTTTCAGCATATCCATTATTCAATGCAGTTTGGTTACGGGATTTCAAATTATAAGAGGCTGCAAAATATTTCCAAATAGCATCTGTTTAAATATTTGAAAGAAATTTTTCAGGAAAAGTAGAATCGGAAAAAATAAAGCAACTCAATAATAAATATACCCTATTCCAGTTCCCTCTCCTTCGGAGAGAGCCTGTCCCGATTTTTCGGGAGGTTGGGGTGAGGTCTTCAAACTATATTTTCCGCTGCTGCTATCTGTTCATCGCTGCCCATTACTATCAGCCGCTCACCGGCATTTAAAAAGTAAGATGCAGGCGGATTAATACTGTAATGTTTATTTTCATTTTTAATACCAAGGATAGTACAATTCGTTTTTTTCCAAAGATCAAGTTCGCCCAGCGAAATGCTTTTTTGCGCTTTTAATTCTGCCACCCTGAACTCACTGTTGTTTCTTATGCTCATCAGCGACAGCATTTCTACCACATCGGGCAGCATAACCAATGTGGCCATATGAGCACCGCCAATTTTATCGGGCATAATTACATTGGTAGCTCCTGCAATTTTTAATTTGTTTACCGAAGAATCCTGCGATGCTCTGCTGATAACTGTTAAAGTGGGGTTTAACTGCTTTGCCGTAAGCACCACAAATAAATTATCCGCATCTACAGGTAAGGTTATAATAAGTGCTCTTGCGTTTTTAATTCCTGCTTCCAGCAACACTTCATCTTTGGTGGCATCGCCTTTCATAAAATGCAGTACTTCAAAATTTAAATCTGTTTCCAGTTCATTTTTTTCTTCCAGTACTACAAAAGGAATTTTATTATCGTGCAGCACCTGTGCACTCTCTTTACCATTGCGGCCAAAGCCGCAAATAATTACATGATCCTTTAAATGCTGAATCTTATTTTCCATTTTTATTAATTTATACTTTTTTATAAATTCAAGATCGAAAAAATAACGGGACAATAAAGTGATAAAGTAAGTAAATAACCCGATATTAATTAAGATAAGGAAGATGGTAAATACCCGCCCTGCATCGCTAAGCGGCCTTACTTCGTGAAAGCCCACAGAGGCTATGGTTATAACCGTCATGTACAATGCTTCAAGAAAATAAAAATCTTCAATAAGCATATAACCTGCAGTTCCAAAACAAATTAAAAAGCCCAGTAAAAATAAGGGAGGAAAAAGGCCTTTAAAAAGATTTAAACGTTTTAGTAAAAACATAGCGCTGTTTGTTATTGAAAAATAGACTTTAAATCCCGGATGTAAAAGAGAATTGCTGTGTTTATAAAGATAATTAATAAAGCAACTTATATTTTACATAAAACAATTGAAGCAGGATTTTTTTGCGAAGCAGGTAATATTAAAATGAAACTACCTGTTTTTATTTTTTTTATTATCCTATCCTTCCTACATTCACGCCATGCCAGCAACCCATCCGCATATTATAAAATTGTTACAGAGTATAGCGCTGGAAGAAAAAGAACAGGTAAAAAGATACAGCCTTGATGTGCAGCATACGCTCAGGTCTTTAAAGGCAGAGGGTTTGGCCCTGCATCCCATAATGGTTACCCGTAAAAATTTTGGTTATGCCGATTATCCGGAAATTAGTTTTCGTTTAAATTATCCCACAGAAACCGGTTTGTTTAAAGATGGTGCGGCCATAGAATGTTTTTGTGCAGGAGAAGAACCGGTAAAAGGGGTATTGATAAACCTGGATGGAAAGACGGGTGAGTTTCGTTTATTTGCTCCCGACTTTCCGGACTGGATAGAAGATGAAGGAGTAGGAATAAAACTGGCACCCGACCAACGCACCACCACTATTATGAAAACGGTGCTTAACAATATTGAAAATAACAAAGAACTTTTTAAACTGTTTAAAAAAATACATGGCGATGAAGCAGCAGAAAAAAATGGGGAAGAACTTAATAAAGCAGCACTGCATTTACAAAATAAAGATTTAAACGAAAGCCAGCAGCATGCAGTGGCGGCAATTATTAAAAATGAGGATATAACAATTGTGCATGGCCCGCCCGGCACAGGCAAAACCACTACACTGGTAGAAGCCATTGTACAATTGGTAAAAGCAGGAGAAAAAATTTTGGTATCTGCACCCAGTAATACTGCCGTAGATAATATTGCCAAAGGCCTTATAGTGCAGGGCGTACAATTACTTAGGGTAGGTAATACCAGTAAGGTAGATGAAACTATTTTTTTGCACACTCCTGAAGGAAAGTTAGCCAACAGCAAACAACAAAAAGAAATAAAACAATTAAAAATAAGGGCCGAAGAATTTAGAAAAATGGCGCTGAAATATAAACGGAGTTTTGGAAAGGCAGAAAGAGAACAACGAAATCTTTTATTTAAAGAAGTAAAAAATATAAGAACCGAAATAAAAAAACTACAGGCATACAACGAAGAAAAATTGTTTGCCGAAGCAGCAGTTATAGCAGGCACACCCGTGGGTTTGTACGATGCAAAAATTAATTCATTTACTTTTCATACACTGGTAATAGATGAAGCCGGCCAATGCATTGAACCCCTTGCCTGGTGCATTTTCCCCCTGGCACAAAAGATAGTACTGGCCGGAGACCACTGGCAGCTGCCTCCTACCGTATTAAGCAATGAAGCTGTACGCCTGGGTTTAAACAAATCTATTTTGGAAGTAAGCATTGCAACAGTACCCGGTATTTATTTACTAAACACACAATACCGCATGCGCCAGGCCATTGCAGGTTTTAGCAGCAATTATTTTTATAATGGTCTTTTGCAAACGGCTGCACATCTTTTTAATACCGGGGTTCATATCAGTTTTATAGATACGGCCGGCTCTGGTTATAACGAAGTGCGTGGCAGCGATGGCAGCAGTTTTCAAAACGAAGGCGAGCTGCGCATTGTACAAAAATTGTTGGAAACAGAACTACTGGATCCTTTGCAAACTGCTTTTATTTCTCCCTACGCCGGGCAGGTAGCAGCAGCCAGAGAAGTATTGCCAAAACAAATGCGCATCAGCACCATTGATAGTTTCCAGGGGCAGGAAAAAGAAATCATTATTTTATCGCTGGTACGCAGCAATGATGATGGTGATATTGGTTTTTTAAAAGAATACCGCCGTATGAACGTGGCCATAACAAGAGCCAAAGAACAATTGTTTGTAATTGGCGACAGTGCAACTATTGGCGGCGATGCATTTTATCATTCCTTTTTAACCTATATGGAAAACTCTGGAAATTACAGAACGGTGTGGGAGTTTGAAATGTAGGGATTTTTTATTTCTACATTATAATTCATTCAGTAAATCTTTGGCATTTTGCAATTCTACTTTTCCCTTCTTAGCAAGTTTAACCAGCTCCACAGATTCCTGGAGTTCTTTTACAAACTGCACATTAGCTTTAGATAGTGGCCGTGTTTTTACAAAACGAAAATGGCTTAATATCTCCTGTAAAAATTTATCTTTTTTATCTTCTACTTCCAAAAGGTATTGCATAGTTGCATAATTTAAAATTACAATTACAAAAAATGATATTTAAATGTGTATTAAATTAAAACAGGAAAAAATAACGGGCGATAAATCATTCAAAAACCTTTTCCTCTCTTGTTAACTGCCCCTCTTCATTTAACCCTTCTATAACTACCCGTATTTTTTTGCCACTGTCGTTATTAAAAAAAGGAACAGTAATGCGTTTGTTTTTTGCATCCATCAGCAAAAAAGGATTCCAGTAAAGCGTGCTGCGGTAATCATCAGTTTTTGGCGCACTGGTATTATCATAATCGGGTACATAAAATTCTTTAATGGCAGAATAGCCATACAGCGTAGCAGCGTTAAGGCCTTTTACATTGGCATTACTGCTGCGGCCTTTTTTTGTGTACACCGCCACGGCACCGCCGGCACCACCACCAGCTGCTCCAAAAAAAGGCGGGTCAAAAACTTTTATCATAGCCACATCCGTCATAGGAGTAGATTGCAGCAAGCTGATGTCTGTGTTCATTTCATTTAAAAACACATCGGTGGGGCTGCCACGCCTGGTTATACTGCCTCCCGATGCGCCATCTGTTGTTACCTGCAGCCCGGCTACCTTGCCTCTTAAATAATCTAACACACTCATGGCCGATTGTGCAAAAGGATCATCTTCGGTAGAAAATATCCTTGCATTGCCACTGCCGAACAAACCCGATGCATATTCTTTATCTAACTTTTCTTCTTTAGATATAAGCCTGCCCGTAACCGTTACTGTTTCTAATAATTTTATTTTTTGCTTTTTTAACGCTGCCTGGTATAAATCATGCTGCGTTATACTCTTAAGTACAATATCCTGGGCCGGCTGTGGAGAAAAATAATACCCGGATAAAACAAGTGAAGAAACCGAGGGAGTTTTAACCGAGCCGTTATTAAAAGAAAAACTTGCAGATGAGGTAAGGGTTTTATTTTTATCATTATTAAACTGGTAAAATAATTTTACCGTATCAAAAAAATAAAGACCACTCAGTTTAAAAGTTCCATCTTTATTTATTGGTATACTTAAAAACGATTTGTCGCTGTTTTGCGATGTTTGTAAAATACCGGTAAGCATTTTATCGCTTAACTGTGCGGCACTTAAACCAAATACATTTCCCTGGATAGAAAGATAATTATCCGTCAAAAATTTCATTGCAGGCCATTGGCCGGCCAGTATTTTTTCCCAGTTAAACCGCCGCCAGCCGTTCGTCATCATTACCAGGTCCAGCTGCTGTTTTACCGAATCTTCGTCTGATGAAAAATAATATGCAGCATCATACACCTGCCCCTTTAAATCAGCGGTGAGCAGCAGTTGAGAAAAAATATTTTCCTGCGGGCCTTCTTTTGCATCCAGCCCTGCATCTGTAACAGATACTGATAAATTACTTTTAATACCTCCTCCCACATCTATCTGCATTACATTTTTACCCCGGGATTTTATATTTTTTTCTACCATATGCAAATCTGTTATAAAAGAATAGCTGTTGTTGTTTACAAAAACAATTCTTTCCGCCACGGGCAACTGCATTTTATTAAACAGGGTTATTTGCATAATACCATCGGGCAGGCTGTCTGTGGGTATGGGAGCTGTAATACTGGTTTTTGTTTTTAAATTTAGCCGGGCAGCATACACGGTTTGCTGTTGCATCTGTGCTATTACAATATATTCTTTAAAATCGTCTTCAATATTTTCAGGCCGTACAATAGTATAAGAAAGTAAACCGTTTTGCTGGTTAATGCGCAGTGCCGCAGTCCTTCTTTTTGCATTGGGTAAAAAAGTTTCATGCGGCACACCTGCCGGATCTTTCCACAGCACTTTATATTTTTCACCGGCAATAACAGCAATTGTAAAATAGCCCATACCATTGTGTGTACTTTTAAAACTGCCCAGGGTTTTACCCAGTGCATCTGTTATGGTTCCGGTAACAGCAAATGGCTTACCCTCCTGGTCGCTGGTTTTAAATGCCACCCGGCTTTCTATATTTTCTATCAAATCTCCGCCCTCAGGAAAAAGCGATAAAGTAAATGATGGGCTTGTTTTATTTTTTTGAGAAGCAGCAACCGGCTTGATGATATTAATGGGTTTTACATACAAAAAAGTAGAATCAAAATTAAGCATCCACGAAGTGTAGCCCCTGATGAATAATTTACCAGGCTGGCTGCTATCGGGCAGCT
>JAYVGA010000495.1:0-3535 GCA_043772635.1 Chitinophagaceae bacterium | reverse complement strand
GTATTTTTTTTCCAGAGCTGTGCCCGCTGCGCCACACCAAATTTGTGCTGCTCATCTACCACGGCAAAGCCCAGGTTTTTAAACTGTACTTTTTCTTCTATAACAGCATGAGTGCCCAGGAGAATATGAACAGATCCATCCAGGCAACCTTCCAAAATAATTTTTCTTTCCTTAGGTTTTGTAGAACCCGTAAGTATTTTAATATTTACCGGCAAATCTTTTACATACTCCGTAAGACTGATGTAGTGTTGCTGTGCCAGTATTTCTGTAGGAGCCATCAGTGTGCTCTGAAAATTATTATCAGCAGCTATCAGCATGCTGAGGAGGGCTACCATGGTTTTGCCACTGCCTACATCGCCCTGCAGCAGGCGGTTCATCTGCCTGCCGGTTGCGGTATCTTTTCTAATTTCTTTCAACACTCTTTTTTGTGCATTGGTAAGTGTAAAAGGTAAATGATGATTGTAAAAATTATTAAACAGATCGCCCACTTTATCAAACACCCAGCCCTTGCTAAACCGGTGCCGCTGCAACTTTATTAAATTAATGCGAAGCTGCGCAAAAAAAAGTTCTTCAAATTTTAAGCGGCGCAAAGCCTGCTCATAATTTTTGGGGGATGATGGAAAATGTATTTGTTTACAGGCATCGTAGCGGGGCATTAATTTATACGTGCTGATGATGACTGCCGGCAAATTTTCCGGCAAATCTTTTGGAGCAATTTTTTTTATCAGCTCTAAAGTAAACTTTACTATTGCTGCACCATTAAGCCCTCTTGCTTTTAATTTTTCTGTAGAGGGATAAATGGGCTCCAGGTGTTCTTTGCCCGTAGCATTTTGCGGAGTGTAGGTTTCAAAATCGGGATGCGATATTTGCGGACTGCCCATAAAAAAACCCAGCTTACCAAACACCAGGTAACTGTGCCCTTCCATTAAAGATTTTTGCACCCAGTTAATTCCCTGGAACCACACCAGCTCTATGATGCCGGTGCTGTCTTTTAATTTTCCCACCAGTCTTTGCCCACGGCCCGTGCCCAAAATAGTAAGACTGGTTAATGTGCCGGCCACATAAGCATATTCGTCCTGCTGAGAAAGTGCAGCAATTTTATCTACCCTGGTTTTATCTATATGCCTTAGGGGGTAATGCTCCAGCAGATCTTTAAAGTTGTGTATGTTTAATTCTTTGCGCAGCATTTCGCCCCGCTGTGCAGATATGCCGGTGAGGTATTCTACCGGGCTTGATAATATGGAGGGCGTAGCGCTGATGAGATTTTTTTACAAATATATCTTAGAGTGGGTTTTAAATTCAGGTTTTACCAAACATAAAAATGCGCCACAATTTTAGTGCAGCGCAAATACGTTATAAAACAATCAAAATTATTTATGCCTCACACCCTTACTATAAAAACTCTTTCTGCCACCCGGTTTAAAACCCGGTGAAGATGCATTGTAGTCTGGTTGTTCTCCAATACCGGCAGGCACAGTTATTTTTGAAACTTCTTTACCCAGCAGTTGTTCTATGGCCTGAAACTTACGCTGCTCTTTTACACTTACCAGGGTGTAGGCACTACCCTCGGCTTCTGCACGGGCAGTACGGCCAATGCGGTGCACATAGTCTTCTCCATCGTGGGGCACATCAAAATTTATTACCAGGTCAATATTATCAATATCAATTCCACGGCTCAGTATATCGGTAGCTACCAGCACCGGCAGGCGGCCACTTTTGTAGTGCATTAAAATATCTTCCCGTTCTCCCTGCTCCAGGTCGCTGTGAATTTCGCCGGCATTTATACCATTGCGTTTAAGATCACGGGTAAGTTGTTTTACATTTAGCTTGCTACTGCAAAAAACCAGCACAGTTTTAAACTTTTTTTCTTTGAGCAGGTGAACAATTAAGGGAATTTTTTGCGGCTCATAAACCAGGTAAGCCTGCTGCACTATTTTTTCCGGTGGTTTGCTTATGGCAATATTTATTTCTGCGGGTTCATGTAAAATCTTTTTAGCCAGCGATCTTATTTTGGGGGGCATGGTAGCAGAAAATAAAAGGTTCTGCCTTTTTTTAGGAAGATGGCTTATGATAAACATGATATCATCAAAGAAACCCATATCCAGCATACGGTCTGCCTCATCCAAAACCAGGTACTGTAGCTGATCGAGTTTTACGTAGCCCATTTTTATATGGCTCATCATTTTGCCGGGTGTGCACACTACAAAATCGGCGCCCATGCTTAATGCTTTTTTTTCCTGCACAAAAGCATTGCCATCTCCGCCGCCATACACCGCAATAGAACTTACAGATGTAAAGTAACTCAGCCCCTCCAGGTGCTGGGCAATCTGTATGGCCAGCTCACGGGTAGGTACTATTATCAATGAAGTAATAGCATTGGGATCGTTTTTGCCCGTTAATATTTTATGAATAAGCGGCAGTAAAAACGCTGCAGTTTTACCTGTGCCGGTTTGGGCAGAAGCAATAATATCTTTTCCCTGTAATATGAGCGGAATTACCTGTTGCTGCACCGGGGTGGCTTCTTCATAATTGGAGGCTTCTATGCCTTCCATCAAGCGATGGTCAAATTCAAATTGGGTAAACTTCAAAATGTTCTGGTTATGTTTATTTGGATAAAGGTAGTGAAGTAAGGAGATAACACGAATTTTTGGCACTAATTACACGAATTAATACAGCGATTACGGTTAAAATAATAAAAGGCCAGGAGGGAAATAGCAATGTTATGGATAAATTTTTTATCGCTGACTATAATGATTACAATAATTTTTTAAATAGAGTTTTAGCAGGAGGAGTACAATACCCGTTGCCTACCTTTGTATTTCTTTAAAATTATGATGATGATAAAAACAGGCGAATATAATTTTTTAAAAGTGCTGAGGCAGGTAGATTTTGGTGTGTATTTAGATGATGGTGCAGAAGGTATTTTACTTCCAAAAAGATTTGTACCTGCAAACACAAAACCGGGAGATGAATTAAAAGTTTTTATTTACCACGACAGTGACGACCGTTTAATAGCTACCACACAACAACCCCTGGGTGTACTTGATGATATCGTAAAACTAAAAACCATAAGTGTTACAGAACAGGGCGCATTTTTAGATTGGGGCCTGATGAAAGACTTGTTTGTTGCAAAATCGCAGCAAATAAATTCTATGCGCCCCAATGGAGAATATTTAGTAAAAATTTATAGGGATGAACAAACCAACCGCATAGCCGCTACCGAAAGATTTGATGAAAGCCTGAGCAATGATGCGCTTACGATACAATTGCTGGAACTGGTAAACCTCATTGTGTACCGCCGTACAGATATTGGTTATGTGGTTATCATCAACAACAGGCACACAGGTGTATTGCACCACAACGAAATTTACCGCAGCATTGGTGTGGGCGATAAATTTGAAGGCTTTATAAAAAAAATATATTCTGATAATAAAATAGATGTGGCTGCAGGCAAGCCGGGTTACAATCGTGTAGAGGATGAAAGTGAAAAAGTAGTACGATTGTTAAAAGAAAATGACGGCTACCTTCCTTATCA
>JAYVGA010000494.1:0-5071 GCA_043772635.1 Chitinophagaceae bacterium | reverse complement strand
AAAGATTATTTTAATGCAAAAGCTACTTACGAAAGTGTGGCAAAAAATGCAGCTATCCCTGCATTAAAAACAGAAGCACAGCAAAAATTAGATAAAACCATTGCAGAAGAAAAGCAACAATCTAAAATAATCAACTAAAAACCAGTGGCAAATCTTTCATTAATATTCTTTAACAGCAACACAATGAATAAGGCACTTTTTATATTGGCAATTGGTTGTATAGCGGCAGCAAACGCTGCAGCACAGCGGGATACCAGCAAAACGCAATCTATAGATATCACATCGTCCTTTAAACCTGTGTTGAGAAATGCGGTAAAAATAAATTTTTCCGGATCGCAGCTGGCGGCAGATACCGGCAGGCCGATGCTGGGATATACCATTCCTTCTCAAAATTTATTTTATGCTTACCAGCCTGTTACTTTAAAGCCGTTGGCACTGGTGCAGGATACCAATCTTTATCTGGGCAGCCGCAATTATTTAAAAGCTGGTTTTGGTTCTTACAGTACACCTTACCTTGCAGCAGGTTTTAGTTTTGGAGATGGAAAAAAATCTTTGCTCAACCTTACAGGAGATTATATTGCTTCTAAAGGAACAGATATTAAATACCAGGATTATACCATGCTTAATGTAAAAGGAACAGGTAGTTATTTTACAGAAAAAAACGAAGTATATGCAGGTGCATCTGTTAGCTTAAACAATTATTACCTCTATGGATATGATCATGCTGTTTATAATTATACCAAGCTTAATGTAAGGCAACAGTTCCAGGATATTACCATCAGCGGTGGCATACGCAATACCGTTTCCACGCCGTGGGACATCAGTTACAATCCTAATATGCAGCTCAGTTTTTTTACCAATAAAGATAGGCTCAGCGAAACCACCATTATTCTGGAAGCACCGGCCGAAAAGAAAATTAATGATGAACTTAGTATAAAGCTTACAGCCAAAGGTGATTTTACCAACTATGCCACCAAAGGTTTTATACCAAACAATATAAAAATTGGCAATAACATTGTACAGCTCAGTCCAGCGTTTGTGTACACTACTCCTTTAATAAAGCTGCATGGCGGTATTACACCTACCTGGACCAACGGAAAATTTGAGTGGCTGCCCGATATTTATGCCGAAGTAAAACTGCAGGAAAAAGTTTTTTTAGTACAGGCCGGTTGGGTAGGGCGGTATATAAAAAATACCTACCGTAATTTATCTGCCATTAATCCTTACCTGCAAACGCTTACCCGGCAGGATAACACCAAAGAGATAGAATATTATGGCGGCATTAAAGCCACCATGGGCAAGCATTTTAATTTTAGTGCAAAAGCAGGATGGATAACTTACAGGGATCTTCCCATTTTTATAAATGATACTGCCACTGATGAAAAAACATTTTTTATCAGTAACGAAACCAAGGCTAAAAATCTGCGTATACACGGCGATATCAGTTATATAATCCAGGATAAATTTACCCTTACTGCAGGTGTTACTTTTAATGGCTACACCGGTTTAAAAGTAAATGCAAAAGCCTGGCATACCATCCCCATGGAATTTACCAGTTCCCTGCGCTGGTGGGCATTTGAAAGGCTGTTGCTAAAAGGCGATTTCTATTTTTATAATGGCGGTAATTATCTTACCAAAGCTAATACCAGCAGGCCGCTTACAGGTGGTACCGATCTTAGTGCCGGAGCAGAATTTAAAATAAACAAACAGTTTAGTGCATGGATGAACGCCAATAATATTCTTAATGATAAATACGAGCGCTGGCATAATTATGAAGTGTATGGATTAAACCTTACCGCTGGTATTTTAATTAAATTTTAACCGCTATTTTTGCAGGGCATGAAAAAACTATTGACAGCCTTTTTGTATGAATACAAGATTTGCCCGCTTCCTGCTGTAGGTTGCCTGCTGCTGCAACCCGGTTATGCAAAACATTTGCCCGGCGAAAATAAAATACTGGCTCCCATTCCTTTTATACAATTGGCAGATAAAGAAACTACGCCTCACAGCCTGCTGCATTTTATTGCACAAAAGAAAAATATCAGCATTTATGAAGCTGGTGATTTGCTAAAAAAATTTTGCGACGGGTTAAAACAGTTAGCCCCCAACGAAGAAATGATGTTAGCTACTGCGGGTAGTTTTTTTATGAGTGAAGATGGCAAACTGGATTTTAAATCTGTGCCCATGCCGGCATCTTTTTTTCCGGCAGCGCCTGCACAAAGGGTTATTCACCCTGATATGGCGCACCAGATACTGGTAGGAGATAAAGAAACCAACAGTACTGTTATGACAGAAATGCTCCGGGATGAAACCACTGCAAAATCAAAATGGTGGATTGCCGCACTGGTACTGGCTGCCCTGGGCGTTATCATTTTATTTATTTATTATGCCAATAATAACAGCAGCTATTTTGGTAATGCAAAAAAGGTTAATGCCACTCCGCCATCTAATAGTTACCGCACTACGGATAAATAAATTAAATTAACTTTCTTTGCAGCCACAATATATCAAGTATGATTCATTATGAAGGCTGCCCGTTTTGCAAGTCAGAAAATTTTCAACAAAAACTTAGTGTAAAAGATTATACCGTCTCCGGCAAATCTTTTATGGTGCACCAGTGCAACCAGTGCAGCAGTGCATTTACACAGGATATTCCGGAGCCCGAAGCCATCGGTGCATATTATGCGTCTGAAAACTATATCTCTCACAGCAATACACAGAAAGGGTTTATAAACCGTATGTATCACCTGGTAAGAACCAGAACGCTTTTGGCCAAAAGAAAAATGCTGCAACAATTTACAGGGATGGATAAAGGAAATGTACTGGATATTGGTTGCGGCACAGGCGCCTTCCTGCACAGCATGCAGCAGGCGGGCTGGCAAATAACCGGCCTGGAGCCGGATGATAGAGCAAGAAAGAATGCAAAACAATTATTTAATATTGATACCCTGCCATCGCATGAAATTTTTAACCTGCCGCAAAATAGTTTTGATGCCATAACCATGTGGCATGTGCTGGAGCATGTGCACCAGTTGCATGAATACATTAAACAAATAAAAAATTTACTTACTTCCAATGGGAGGCTTTTTGTTGCCGTGCCCAACTATACCAGTTACGATGCGGCCGTGTACCAGCAATACTGGGCAGCATACGATGTGCCCCGGCATCTTTATCACTTTTCTCCTGCAGGTATAAAGGCTTTAATGAAACAGCATGGGCTTGAAGTAATACAAACCAAACCCATGTGGTTTGATAGTTTTTATGTAAGCATGTTGAGTGAACAGTACCGAAACGGAAAAGGAAATATAATCAGTGCTTTAATAACCGGTTTAATATCCAATTTAAAAGCAGTAGCCAATAAAGAAAAATGCAGTTCGGTAATTTATGTGATAAGAAAATTTTGAGCAACACTAATTTTACAACACGAATTTTAGGCACGAATTACACTAATTAAGTACATTCAATTCAGTTCTTCTTAATAACTGGTACGAGTTGGAATATAAAAAATAGCCGGTTGTAAAAAATGTAATTAGCGTAATTCGTGCCTAAAATTAATATTGTAGAATAAAATATAATTCGTGTAATTAGTGCTCAGAATTAGTGTTATAAAAAAGTTTTAATTCAACCTTATCTCAAATAATTTAGGCCATCTTTTCCCGGTAACAAACATGGTTTTGCTGGAAGAGTCGTAAGCAATACCATTAAAATAATCTGTTCTATCGTTTTTCTCATTTTGCTGCAGGCCGGGAAAATTAATCTGCCCCACCACATGCCCGCTGGCCGGATATATTTTTAAAATGATATTGGTGGTGTACACATTTGCAAATATAAATCCATCAATATACTCCAGTTCATTTATAGAATCAATTGTTCCGGCATTGCTTTGTACAGATACCGTACTTTTTACTTTAAAATTTTCCGGGTCTACAAAATATAAATTTGCACTCCCATCGCTTATAATAAGATCTGTACCGTTGCTGGTAATACCCCAACCTTCGTAAGGCCAGGTAAAAGTTTTAATGGGTGTATTAATATTGTTGATGTCGTACACATAAACAATATTACTCTGCCAGGTAAGCTGGTAAATTTTATTATTAAAAATAGTGATGCCTTCTCCAAAAATCTTAGAAGTTCCCATGGGATGTACTTTCTCTACTTTACCAGTTTTATAATCTGTAATGCGCAGCGATGAATTTTCATAATCGCCGGTGGCCTCATACATTTTACCATTATAATATTGCAGGCCCTGGGTATAGGCACTGGTATCGTGCGGGTGTTGCGCTATCACATTATAAGAAAGGTTAACGGGTGCGGCAATGCCGAATGGTTTTGGAACAATATCAGGATCTGTATCTTTTTCACTGTTATTGTTACAGGAAACAATGGCCAGTACAATGCAGCAGGTAATTAAATACTTCATTTTAATGGGTTAATTAAAAAACGAATGTAAGCAACTGCCACCGCTTATAGGTTATCAAAATAAAAACCGGCATAAAAAAATTTGTTATTTTAAATATTAGGTCTACATTTGAATTCACCTCGGAGCCTGATATTTACCTCTTTCTCAAAAAAAAGATAAATGCCCGCTCAAATTTCCAGATGTTTTGAAACATTGATTTCAATTACATAATATCCTGATTTAATTCCCACGCTACTATATCCTTAGATAAGATCATTTCTCTTACACTTATACACACAGAAATGAAACCTTATTTATTAACGGCTGTACTATGGCTGGCTATCAGTTCCGTAAATGCGCAGCGCATTTGCATTACAGAAGAATATATAAAAAATAATTTTGTCTTAAAGTCAGCTACTTCTGGCACACAAGGCAAGTTACCGGCACGGGATACCTTCTCCAACGAAATAATAACCATACCTGTAGTAGTCCACGTACTGTTTAATGTACCGGGTCAGAATATAAGTACAGAGCAGGTACTCTCCCAGATAGATATTTTAAATAAAGATTTTCGTTTACTCAATACCGATAGGGCACAGGTACCCGAAGTATTTTCAACGGTAATGGCAGACAGCCGCATTATGTTTTGCCTGGCCAAAGTAGATCCTGAAG
>JAYVGA010000493.1:0-4285 GCA_043772635.1 Chitinophagaceae bacterium | reverse complement strand
TTTACTTTTACCGGGTAAGTATCTTCCCAATCTGTTGGAACTGGGGTACATTTCTTTTTTGTTTTTTTACACACCACAAAACTGGGAATATTTGTAATGGGTATTTTATCAATATCTGTTGCGGCCACTAAGCCGTTTATTTTTACAGTAGAATTATAAGTAGGCTCAAATAGGCCAGGGGCACTCCCTTCGCTGCAGGTGATGATGGCTTTTTTGGTGATGTATTCTAATTCTTCCATTTCTTTTATTGCTTATTTTAGAATCAGATAATATCGGTATCGGCAGAAGAAATTTTTGCAGAAGGGCCGCCGGCAATTACAAGGTCTGCATCGGTGCGGTTACTCATGGCACCCGTACTGTGTAAGTCCATGGTGGTTTTTGCATCAATATTTATTGCACCAGCGGCAGCCATTGTTGCAATATCTCCTTCTGCTGCTGTGGTAGTAATGCCTTCTTTAGAAATAGTAATTACATTGCCACCAACTCTTATGGTAATACTTGTTTTGCCATCTATTACAATATTACCTCCGGCATCCATGGTTACAAATGCCTGTGCCGGTCCTCCATTTTTTGCGCCCACATTTATTGATGACTGATTACCTGCATTGAGTGTAGAGTTTACATTTGCATTGGTGGTAATATTTCCTGCACCATCCATCATAGAATTGGCACCGCCTTTATCTGTCATATACACACTGCCATCTTTATCATTCATCACCATTTTATTTCCGCTTCTTGTTTGTAATGCTTTTACATCGTTACCTGCATTTGCAAAACTTGTTTTTGCTTTGCCATGATACACTGTGCCATTTACAAAAGGTTTTACGGCACTGTTCCCTTCAAAACAAATGATGGCTTCCTCTCCAATCTCGGGTATAAAAAACATGCCCTTATCTCCACCACCATGCGGGCTGGTAACCCTTATCCACGGTGTTTTTTCGCTGGGTTTCATCCAGTGAAAACGCACACGTACTCTTCCTAAACCTTTGGGATCATGGTTATCTGTTACTATTGCACTCTGCGTTTCGCAATGTGGCTCGGCATAAGCAGTTACCGGCGGTGTTTTTATACTGGCGGGTATGGCGAGAAAATCGTTGGTGTAATTTCCCTGGCCATCGGTGTGGTGCGTTACGGATATTACGGTAAACTGCCCGTATGCTTCATCGTTACCGTTAAATACATTATTGCCTTTTACCTCAATAGTGTTGGCCAGCTGCACACCGGGGTGGCCGCTGGTGCCGGTAAAACGTACCATATTACTGCTTTGTGCTGCAGCCCTGGTATTGGCATAATCATCCAGTTGTTTTTTGTTGGTTAAAAAATTATTGCTCCATTGCTTGGGCTGAGATGCAAAAAATTCTTTGCTCTTTGCATAAATATGTTTGCCCATATTATCAAGGCCTGCTTTCCCTTCTATACCATTTGGCGTGGTATCATATACTTCATTATTCATGTAGTCGTACGCCATCATCTGAAAATTAGATGGCCTAACCTGTAACGACATATTAAACCTGCTGAGGTTGCTGCCAAATATCAGTTTAATATTACTGCCGGTGGGTGTGCCCAATACCACATTTTTACCATTGTAATAAAACCAATCGCCGTAAGTGGCACCCATCCTGTTTAAAAACTGCCAGGCTGTTTCTTTATACTGTACGGTGTAAGAAAGTGTTTCTCCGTTTGCAGGAGCTATTTTAGGATTCAATAAGTTTTGTGGAAAATGGCTGAGGCAATCTGTTGCAATATTTTTAAGTGCTTTTTTTTCCCAGCTCTTGCAGTGCGGGCCACTATCTAAAAGTATGGTGGGGCTGTAACCGGTAATGATAAGGTCTCCCGCATGCCCACTAAACTTTGCAGTTTCTACCTGGGTTACCAGGCCTGCAAAATCAAGTTTGCCTTTGCCCCCAATCATTTTTATCTGCACATTAATGGGAGCACCTATCAGTTCTTTAGATTGGTTAAATACAGCACCTGTTTTTCCATCAATACTTTCTACAGGGCATACCAGCGTAAAAGTATGGTGCTCAAAAATATTTTGCTGCAGCGTAAAGGAAGAAAAAAGGGCAATGTCTTTGCCATTTATATTTATGAAAGATGCCGTTAACTGTGCCATAAAAAAGGTTTGTCTTTTATGTTGTGTATGTTGGTTTCTGATGCAGGTATTTTAAAAAATGGAATAGATTTTTAAAAAAATATTTCATTAATATTTTAAGAGCCGCTTTGACAGTTGGGTTATGTTTAGAAAAGTAGACAGTACAATTTGCCAGTTGCTTATTGCCAATTATTTTTTTACTCAACATAACTATAGTTTTTTTATTTTACCATTTTGCACTAACCAGTTATTGTGTTTAGTGGAGGTAAAAAACTTTTTCTGTTTGGCCCGGTTAATTGTTTTTATTCTTCGGGCCAGTTATTGGTAAAGGGAGAATCATTAAGCTTTACTTCTCTTGCACTTACGGTAAAAGTTATTTGCATGGGATGCTCTCCGTTATGATCAAAGGTTTCATAATAATCTACACAATGCCCATCCGAAAAGTCGAGCGTTTTTAGTTTGCTCATATTATCTCTTCTGTAAAAAGTAATGCTTCCGTTTTTAGTTTGCACCGGGCTTATCATCCAGTCGTAAACATCCGTAGATCCGGTACTTTCTATTATCATATTAATATTGCCGCCTTGGGGAATTGCAGTGGGTTTACCGGTTGCATCTGTAGATTGTACAAAACGAAAACCACAGTGAAGAACATTATGCTCTTCTCCATCTAATTTGAGCTTTGCTAAAAAAGACATGACGATGTAGATTTTATTTGCTTAAAAATAATACGATGCCAGGATGGTATTAAAAAAACTATAGCAGCCGTAAACATGCGGCTGCTACAGCTTTTTACTTTTCAGGAGGTCCATTCGTTAATATAACTTCCGGTACCCATGCTTATTTCTTTTGCACTTAATGTAAAAGTTTCTGCTACGGGATTATCGCCTGTGGCATCAAAGGTTTCCCTGTAATCTACCAGGTAGGCTTCTTTAAAATTTAATTCTTTGAGGGTTGCATTGTTGTCTCTTTTTACAAAAACTACAGAGCCATCTTTTCGCTCAAAGTTGTTGCACATCCACTCAAAAAATGTAGTGTCCCCGGTGGACTCTACTGTCATGGTAATTTTACCACCTCTTGTAATAGAGGATGGCCGGCCCGTAGCATCTGTTTCCTGCTTAAGAGCATAAGTGCAGCTAAGTACATTTACTTCCTTGCCGCCAACTTTCATCTTTACTTTGAAAGACATAGTTTTTAAATTTAGATGTTAAATAATAATTGGTATTAGACCATAAATAAATACAATTTTGTGCTGATACAAATACGGTGTAAATTCTACATCATATTTGAAATCTACAGCTTTATCATAAGTGCATACCTCTATCATGCAGGCTGTTTCATAATTCTTTACTGTTGTTTAATTAATAAAGAAAATAGTACAACATACCCGCCATCTCATTACTGAGTAAGCAGAACATACCAGGATGAACTTAAAAAATACAAAAATTAAATTGCTGTATAGAGGTAATCAGGTAGAGAAACTATTTGGTAAACAATTGTTTTAAGGGTACAATAACTGTGCTATAATTTTTTTTTAATTTGTTATTTAAAAAAAGTTATTCATATTTTTTAGAGAAAAAACTGTTGTATTATAATTGGTTTATTAATTAACGGTTAAATAATATTGTCCTATTATTTTCTCACAAATAATAATGTTATAAAAGACTGTTTAAAAATAAAATTTTATTTACCACAAATTCCTTTCGTGGCACACGATTGGCTGCGTCCTGTAAAAATTTTAATTTCAAACAGCCAGTATTTTATTTTTGTTGTTCGTATTTAGAAGCCCATTCGGTGTTTTTTCCTTCATCACCTTTTTGGCCTTCCAGTTTTATTAAAAAGTTTTTTGCAGGAAAATAGGGCTTCAGTCTTATGTCAAGATGTATCCTGTCTTTCTGCACAGGGTCCTGCTCAAACCTGCTGATGGCAAAGTCTTCAATAAGATTGCTCGGCCCGGTTATGCCATCTAAAAACTTTACAATTTGCTCCATCAGATCTTTTCTTGTATTGGCATTAAAGTTTTCAAATGCACGCCTGTTTAAAAAATCCATCATCACTTTGGTAACATAGTCAAACACCCTAACCACAGAGTAAGTCTGCAGGCCCAGGTTGTCTCCATTAAATAATGTTTTGGCACTAAAGGCCATCACTTTTCCATATTCTTTTACCATGGGTACCAGGCCAAGTTTTTCAAGG
>JAYVGA010000492.1:0-25199 GCA_043772635.1 Chitinophagaceae bacterium | reverse complement strand
TGAAGATAACCAATTGACTATCTTCTAGTTTTTCTTAGGACGGTAGTGGGCAAAGGCTAATAATCAATATGGTATTACCAACGCATCGCAACGCTATACTGAAGTTAATATTTACCGGTTAAGAAATAGTATGTTTAAACAAAACACTATTGAATCTTTATCTAATATTATGCTTGGTTTATATCTCACCCAAACTACAGATACACTTTGGTATAACACTTATTATAACCTTAGCAATGATGCCTGCCAGGCTATTTTTGTACAGGATAAAAATAATGATGGTTCTATCGGTACACCAACTGATTCTATTTACAACAATTTTCATCAGTATGCAAAAAGAACTGGCTACGACCAGAATTCTACCTGCGAAGGGCAGGCTTACAGCCCTACAGGATGTGGTATGCCAATGGCTGCATTTTTCAATGGTAGTATAATGGAAGCAGAAGCAGTAGCAGAAAAACAGCATTCAGGTATTGCTGCATATCCTAACCCTGCGATAAATAATTTGTTTGTAAAACTCAGTTTACAAAAAAGCGGTACAGTAAATATTCAGCTCATTGATTTATCTGGCAGGGTAGTATTCAATCAACAAAATCAGGCGGTTAAAGGTGTACAGCAGATTACTGTTAACGCAATTAAACAAAAAGGTATTATTGCCGGTGTTTACCTGCTAAAGGTTACAACAGCGGAAGCTGTGAAAACCACTAAGATTGCCGTACAATAGTTTATATCATATTTAAAAAAGCAATGGTATTTTTAAACACCAAACCCACAAAGAAGCTGTGGTATTTCAGGGAGCAGACAGCCGGGAGTTTTGGCAAAGGGCCGAAGAACGGAACAGCGCCACTGCAGCTTTATACAATGAGCTTAGGCTTGCAGAATATGCCGCTATGGAAGCTTTTGTATGATGGAAACATTAAAATTATTTTCCTCTGAAAACAAAACCCGGCTGTAATGCCGGGTTTTTTATTGCTGGTTTCTACATATTCTTTGCGCTAACCGGAACTGTAGAAAAATTTGCAACAAGCTGTTGCAAATGCGCTTCTTTATTCGCCAGTTTTTGCAAAAGATTAAGCTGGTTACCAGCCCTTATAAAATTATGCCCTTCATATTTTGCACCGTAATACATATCATTGTTAAGATGGTCTGTAAGAAAACGGATGGCCTGCATATAAATCATAAATTTTCCTGCATATACAAAATGATTTTTTTCTTCTTCACTCAGCTCATCTTTTAACTGGTCAAGATAGCCTTGTGCAATGGCCACAAAATAATCATCCCGTATTTCTATTTTTTCAAAATCTTTTTCTTCTTCGCTTACGGGGCTTAAGTAAGTGCGCAGCATATCGCCCACATCACTTATAAAATATCCGGGCATTAAAGTATCCAGGTCTATTACACAAAGGCCTTTATCGTTTTCATCAAAAAGTACATTGCTTATTTTAGTATCGTGGTGTGTAACACGTATTTTAAAATGAGGGTTGGTTTTAATTTTTTCAAATGCATCGGCAATAGATTTATTGCCGGCGATGGTATCTATTAATTTTTGGCTTTGCTTAATTTTTGCCGGGTTACCATGCAGCAATGCCTCTTCAAACTGCTGATAACGCAAAGTGAGATTATGAAAATCGGGGAGGGTTATTTTTAATTTGCTCACATCAAAAGCAGCCAGTAATTTAGTAAACTTACCAAACTGCC
Organism: Chitinophagaceae bacterium; assembly: GCA_043772635.1. Classification (GTDB taxonomy): domain Bacteria; phylum Bacteroidota; class Bacteroidia; order Chitinophagales; family Chitinophagaceae; genus Ferruginibacter. Next base: position 23,501 of record JAYVGA010000492.1, on the reverse strand, counting down.
GTGCAGCTTCAAAAGCCTGTTCGGGCTTACTCACCACATCTATAGTATGAGAGTTTTCTACAAACGGGCTAAGGCGGAAATAACCCTGCTCTTCATCAAAAAAAATATCCTGGTTGTAAACAGATTTTACAGGCTTCACAAATAAATAATCAGGATAAAGCTGCTTAAGATAGCTGGCGGTTATGTCTATATTGTATGCAATGGCATCCGGATCTTTGAACACCTGGTTATTAATACGCTGTAGAATTAATGCTTTTTCTCCATTGTTAATTTTCCAGGTATGATTAATAAGGCCCGATCCAAATGGTACAGCCGTAGCGGTATCCTGGGTAAGGCCAAATGCATTAAATACTTTTTGTAACATATGATATAATTGAGGATGAGATGTATTATTAAACTTAATTAATGTATCAACAAAAGCACCAGTAAAACGTTTGTTCCTTTTTATGGTAAGTGCTTCTATATTTTACATGGGATAAAATAGTAAAATTTATTAGCCTCAGGTGAAGCATTTGCAAACCTTAACTGAGAATAGGTTGGACTTCATTTTCTTTTTTTTCTTAATAAAAAAAAGAAACAAAAAAAATCAAGGCTGCCGTGGTTTGCCTTTTGCTTGCAGCTCGTGGCTCAAAGCTCAAAGCTATCATCTTTAACACAATAAAAGATCCCAAATGGTATGCGGTACAAGAGGGCGATCCCTGCGCAATCATAGGGGCAGGCGCAACCCTGCCTGACTGCGTCAAGCAGGCAGGGATGATGACCATTGCTTCTTAGCCAGGACAACAAAAATAATATCCAGATTTATACGCCACCAATATCCACTATTTTTTTTCGTGCAGTACCAACTGCGACTCTACTATTATTTTGTAATACGCATCCGGTTGCGAAGTTTCATCTTTGTTTTTGTTCATCAGTTCAATTAATATCTCAGTGGCTTTTTGCCCCTGCACATAAGGGTGCTGTTCTACCGATGCCAGTGGTGGATAAGCGCTGTAAGTACTGATGGGTAAGTTGGCAAAACTTACAAAACAAATATCTTTATTAATTTTCTTTTTTCTTTTTAAAGCAAATTGTATAGCATCCAATGCAACGTAATCGTTAAACGCTACAATGGCTGTGGGTTTTCTTTTACTGCGCAGCAATTCTTCCATAGCCATTTGTGTGCCTTCCAAAGTAAGGTCGCTGTTTACCACCAGCGAAGGATCAAACTTTAAACGGCTTTTAGTCATAGATTGTATGTAACCATCTTTTCTTTCCTGGCTGGCAAATAATTTTTCGGGCCCGTTAATCATTCCAATAACACGGTGGCCTTTGTTTATCAAAAATAAAACCGCCTGTATGGTTCCCGAAATCATGTTGCATGCCACATAATGTATGTCGGTCATTTTTGGTATGCGGTCAAAAAATACAATGGGTATCCCATATTTTTTAAGGCTTTCAAAATGATCGTAGTTTACCGTGTTTTTAGAAATGGAAATAATCACTCCATCTACACGGTGTGTTTTCATGGTTTCTACAATTTTTTTTTCCCTCTCTTCGTTATCGTGGCTCTGCCCAAGTAATACGGTGTAATTATTTTTTTCGGCAGCATCTTCAATTCCGCTGATGGAAGTGGAAAAAAAAGCTTCGGATAATTCAGGCAGGATAACACCAATGGTAAATGTTTTACGCTGCTGAAAAAAGATAGCCGTCTGGTTGGGTTGATAGTCTAATTCTTTTGCCATTTGCTGCACCCGCATTTTTGTGCGCAGGCCAATATTGGGATGATCGTGCAATGCACGGGATACCGTGGAGAAAGAAACGTTCAAACGTTTTGCGATTTCTTTTATCGTTGCAGGCTTTTGTTCCATGGCTTAAAAGTAAATTGTTTTTTACATATGCCGTTAAAAGCAGTAAAACGTTTGCACGGCATTTTAAGTAAAGCTTTGTATAATTTGCTTCATTATGCAAAAACGATGAAAAAATTTTTCCTTCTATTTTTATACAGCTTGTTTGCGCTGCATACAATGGCACAAAACAAAACGATTGTTTACAAACAAAGCAATGAAGATATTCTGAATCCGGAAAGAGGCTTTTACATTCCCACGGGTACAAGGGCAGGTAATTTTGTTGTACTAAATGCTGCACAATTAAAATTGTACAGCAAAAAACCACAGCAATTGGGCAAGGCAAGTTATGCGGTAACGGTATCATTAATTTACCGGGGTTACGAGCTGGATACTTTTAAAAACCAACCCTTATCTGTTTCTTTTTTGCAAAACCTGCAAAAGGATTTTGATGCAGTAAGAGAAGCCGGTTTAAAAATGATACTACGTTTTGCTTATACCAATAATGCAAAGGGTGGCAATTGTACAGATGAGTATAAAATTTGCCCGCCCTATGGCGATGCCCCCCGTGCAGTAGTATTAAACCACATCAAACAATTAAAACCGCTGTTGCAAAAAAATGCAGATGTAATTGCTTTAATGCAGGAAGGTTTTATTGGTATATGGGGCGAAAATTATTTTACCGATTATTTTGGTGATGCCTCTACCAATGGCGTGGGCAAAATTTTAGACAGCAGCTGGCTGCACCGCAACGAATTATTAAAAGCATTGCTGGATGCCTTGCCAGCCAGCCGTATGGTACAGGTGCGTACCCCTCAGATAAAACAAAAATTTGTGTATGGCCCGGCAGCAAGTGTAACAAGTTTGCCATTAAAATTATCCAGCGCTTTTAATACATCCTATGCATCAAGAATTGGTTTTCACAACGATTGTTTTTTGGCAACAGCAGATGATTATGGAACCTATTATGATTATGGAAGTTCCACCCAGCCCAGGCAGCCCGCCAATGAAGTATTGAGAAAATATATTGAAGCAGACACAAAATTTACTGCAGTGGGCGGAGAAACCTGCGATGATAATTTTAGTCCGCAAAACGATTGTGCACCTGCAGGCTACGCAGAGGATGAAATGCGCCGCATGCATTACAGTTATTTAAATGCAGCTTATAATACAGATGTAAACAACGACTGGGACAGCAGCGGCTGCCTCTATAATATCAGGCGTAAACTGGGTTACCGTTTTGTTTTGCAAAAAGCCATACTGCCTGCACAGATAAAAAAAACCGATATGCTCACAATAAATTTTACTGTTGAAAATATGGGGTATGCTGCTGCCTACAATCTCCGGCCGGTAAAAATTATTTTTAGAAATACAAAAACAAAAAAAGAATTTACTGCAACATTAAAAGCCAATCCACAGTTTTGGTTCAGTGGCGTTCATCAAATAAAAGAAAGCCTGCAGCTTCCAAAAGATATTACTGCGGGCAGCTACCAGCTTTATTTATTCTTACCAGATGCAAACGTTTTACTGCGCAAGCGGCCAGAATATTGTGTACAATTGTGTAACGAAAATATATGGGAAGAAACAACAGGTTACAATAATCTTAATCACATACTGCAGGTAAAATAAATTTTTAAAAAACGTACAATATGTTTTACAAAAGAAAAAAAATATTTAATAAATTTTTATTTGTTGCAGGGATAGCTATCATATGGCTTGCCTGTTCTAAATCTAAAACCCCTGATCCGCCACCGCCACAAAATACAAATGCTACGGTTATCTATACAGAAAGCACAGATGACTTTGCCAATCCCGAGAGAGGTTTTTACCGCTATACCGAGGGAAGGGCAAGTGCTTATGTGCCGCTGGTGCAGGTCCGCTTACAGCAGTGGCGTGGCTTAACTACTGCAGATGGCGGCAATTACCAGGTGTACAGCACATTAATTTTCCGGTATTTTGTAATGGATATTTTTAAGAGTTCCGCTTTATCCCCTGCATTTTTACAATCCGTAAAAAACGATTTTGATATTGCCCGTGCGTCAGGAGTAAAATTAATTCCACGTTTTGTTTATACCACTACAGTTACCTCCGGCACCTGTGCAGAAAAATTTATTTGTGCCCCTTATGGCGATGCACCAAAAAATATAGTGCTGCAGCACCTGGCACAATTAAAACCGGTACTGGCCGATGCTGCCGATGTAATAGCCGTGGTGCAAATGGGATTGATAGGCACCTGGGGCGAAAATTATTACACCGATTATTTTGGTGATGCTTCGCAAAACGGGCAGAGCAAATTACTGGATAATAACTGGCAGGACAGGAACGAAGTAATAAGGGCATTGCTGGATGCTGTGCCCAAAGACAGGATGATACAGGTGCGTTACCCGCAAATAAAACAGCGTTTTATTTATGGCATTAATGCAAACGTATCTGTGGCTGCCTTAACAGAGGCAGAAGCTTTTTCTGATCAGGATAAAGCAAGAATTGGTTTTCATAACGATTGTTTTTTAGCAGGCACAGATGATTACGGCACCTATGAAGATTATGGAAATTCTACTACGCCACGCCAGTCGGCCAATGCAGTGCTGAGGGCTTTTGCAAAAGCAGATGGTAAGTATGTGGCAGTAGGAGGGGAAACCTGCGATGATACCTACAGCCCGCAAAACGATTGCGAACCTGCAGGCATGGCCGAAACAGAAATGGCTTCGCTGCACTACAGTTATTTAAACTGTGCCTATAACAATGCCGTAAATAACGATTGGCAAACCAACGGCTGCATGATTAACATCCGCAAAAAATTGGGTTACCGTTTTGCGCTGAAGGAATTTGTTTATCCCAAAGAAATAAAAGCAGGCAGCAGCATGGCTTTTACACTTACAGTAAATAACCTGGGTTATGCCTCGCCCTTTAATGAAAGGCCGGTTAAATTAATTTTAAAAAATAAAACCAGCAGCCAGGAGTTTACCTATACCCTAAGCACCGACATACGCAAATGGTTTAGCGGCATCACAAAAATAGAAACAGCCATAGCCACTGATGCATCTTTAACAGCAGGTGTGTACGATATGTATTTATTTATGCCGGATAAATATGCTTCCATAGCAGCAAAGCCGGAGTATGCTATACGCCTTGCCAATGCAGATACATGGGATGCTGTAACGGGGTATAACAGGCTGCTGGCAAGTGTTACGGTAAAATAGTTTACGGTTTATATTTTTATTGTCCGGGCAAAGAAGCAGCTATGGGCATCATCGTTGCATCGCCCTCTTGTACTGCATACCATTAGTGATCTTTGATTGTATTATAGATTATGCCGGGGGCTTTTCGTTGTCTTTGTTTTTATTAGAAAAGAAAATTAGTAACCAGGGAGACAAATTATAGCTGCTGGGTTGTGGCTATTTTTTGGTATTATCCCGGAAGGAATAAAATTATAATGTCTCAGCAAAGGCTTTCATAGAAGTTCCGCTGCACTTCGTTTAAGTAATGTAAGTTACATGCTGGGCTTTTAGAGAGTTTCCTCCTTCAGGCCAGTTTATCCAATGTGTATTAATTATTTCTGTTGTGTTATATAAAGATTTATTAACTGAAAAACTCATATTGCTTTATAATTTTTGCTAAAGGGTATTCCAAAAAAAATCCGGATGAACAAGAATCATCCATCCGGAAAGTTTTAATACAGCATCTTTATTTACTTCTACACCAAAAACCTGGCCGGGAGATAAAAAAAACAATACCCCTTCATCAAAATCGTATTGCTGCTGGCCGTATTTATATTTTACATTCAGATTTCTTTTAAGTGCTATCGAATAAAAATCGAACAATAAACTTTTAGGCTCATCCTCATGCAGCTTTTTTAGTGTATCAAAATTTATAACACTTATTAACGGATGCTGCGGTTTGGGCAAGCCTCTGAACTGCAGGTAACCGGCTATTGTTTTAAAGCGGAGCGGTTTATCTGTTGCCATTTATAAATTTACTTATTGATTATAAACTGCTGCAAAATCTTTTGCAAAATCTTTCATTTTTATTTTACCAGAATGTGCAGGCTTATTAAGGTAATAATCTTCGGTTAATAAACCGTTGTGCTGGCTCTCAAACATTTCAACAAGGCCTGCAGCAATTGCAGGGTTCATTCCAATGGCTTTTAAATTAGCAAGCCATTCTTCACCAGGTATAAGTTTCCATTTTAAATCGGGTTTGCCGATAGCTTCCCCTAAAATTTGTGCGGTTTCGTTACCACTCAGTTCATCACTCACTACATATCTTATTTTTCTCCCCATAAGCGGAGTAATTAATTCTTCTGCTACTGCAGCAGCAATATCAATTGGCGAAACCCAAACCAGGTGCTCATCTGCGCCATAATTGGCTTCAATAAAACCTTTGTTTTTAATAACGTTTACAAAACCCAACAGGTTGTAATAAAAACCAACCGGGCGCATAAAACTAATGGCAACATCACCTGGCAAAGCATTCATAATCTGCTCTCCTGCATGGTGGCCCATAATTATACCGGAACCTTGTTTTAAATGAGCACCTACACTACTCAGATAAATTACATGCTTTACATCTGTTGCTTCAATGGCTTTAAAATAATTTGCAGCAACCGTGTTGTAATATGCCAACAAATCTAAATCGTGGTTAAAATAATTATTTGGTGGAATCATGCAATACACTGCATCGGCACCTGCAAAAGTGGCGGTAATAAAATCAATATCTTCCAATGAGCCAATGGCAGCCCTTGCACCCAATGCCTCAATGTCTTTTTGCTTTTGTGCATTGCTGCTTATCACCGTTACTTCGTGCCCTTTTTGCAGCAACTGCATAATAAGTGGTTTACTTATATTTCCTAAAGAACCTGTTACAATAATTTTCATAAATATTTTTTTTAGTTAAAAATTATAATTCAAATAAAATTTTTAATCCTTCTTTCAGCGAAGCTGGTTTGCGGCCTAATTTAATTTCCAGATCATTTGTTATTTCAGCCTCCTGGTTGTTTTTTATATCGGTGTTAAAATCAATTATTTTTTTTACCATGGGCTTGGGCAATCCTTTTTGCAACATCATTGTTTCAAATGCAGCAATTTCAACCGGAGTGTATTTTACTTCTTTGCCGGAAAGGTCTTTAAGCACAGCAGCCACATCATAAAAGGAATAAATTTCATTTCCTGTAAATTTATACGTTTTGTTTTCGCAGGGTTCATTCAACAGCACATTCGCCATTGCTTCGCCCATTTCTTTTCTTAATGCAAAGGCTACTTTGCCATCGCCTGCGGGTTGAAAAATTCCTTTTTCAAAAACGTCCCTGCCAACAAACAAAGGAATCACATCCATGTAAAGCACATTGCGAAAAATGGTATATTTCAATCTGCTTTCTTTAATGTAATCTTCGGTTTCAAAATGGTCCAGCATTAATTTGTTTGCCAATGTAGCCCTGTCTTGCAGAGATCTGCTGGTGTAAGCAATATTTGGCACGCCCACATTTACAGCTGCATCAATTATGTTTTTATGTTCCTGCATACGGTCGCCCTGGTCGCCAGATGAAATCAGTAAAACAGTATCAACTTCCAGCATTGCTTTTTCCAAAGAAGTTTTATTATCGTAGCTGCCCAAAAAAGCATTAAAACCTTTTGATTCAAATTCAGCCCTTTTTTCTTCTTTACGGGTTATAATTGAAATTTGATTTGCAGGAATTTTCTTGAGCAATGTTTCTATAACTGCAGTTCCTAAAATACCTGTTGCACCGGTTACTAATATTTTATTCATGTTTTATTTTTTAAGCTGATGCAAAGATCACTAACCGTTAACTCCCGTTTGTGTGCTAATCTATCTTTATTGTATAAAAATCTGACATTGTAAAAAAACTATTAATTAAATGATTGCCGGTATGCAAGCGGCGTTACCATTGTTTTGCTTTTAAAAAGTTTATTAAACGATTGGGGATACTCAAACCCAAGCTGGTAAGCAATTTCGCTGACTGATAAATCTGTTGCAGTTAAAATATCTTTTGCTTTTTCTATCAGGTTATTGTGAATATGCTGTTGGGTATTTTGCCCGGTAACGGTTCGTAACATATCACTTAAATAGCCCGGCGATAAATTTAATTCCTGTGCCAAACCGGTTACAGTTGGTAAGCCTAATGATGCACCTTCATCAAAATATTTTTCCAGAATTTTTTCAAATTTTGTAAGCAAATCATTGCTCGCCATTTTCCTGGTAACAAACTGCCTGTTGTAAAACCGGTTGCAATAGTTTAATAGTAATTCAAGGTTGGAAACAATTACATCCTGGCTGTAAACATCCGTATTGGCCTGGTATTCCTGTTCAATATTCCTGGTAAGGGTTTCAATTATTTTTTCTTCTTTTTCTGAAAGATGTAATGCTTCATTTACCTCGTAAGCAAAAAAACCATATTTTTTTATTGACTTTCCCAAAGAATAATTTCTTATCAGATCCGGGTGAAACATGAGTGACCAGCCATCCCTATTCCTGTCCTCATCTTCATCAATAGCAATTACCTGGTTGGGCGAAACAAATGACATGGTACCTTCATCAAAGTCGTAATAGTTTTTACCATATTTCATTTGACCATGAAAACTACGCTTGATGGAGATATTGTAAAAATTTAAAACCAACTGATTATTTTGTTCGTCTGGTATTGTTGTAATGCCTGCATGATTGATAAGTGTAATTAAAGGATGCAGCGGTTTAGGCAAATTCAATAACCGGTGCAATTCAGTTACGGAGTTAATTATTTTAGTAGTAGTCTTATCAGTTTTCATTTTCAGTTTTATTAAAACCAATACAAAAGAATTAATACTCCTCTATTGGTTTGCTTAAATTATTTATTTAAAAAATCAAGCCCTGCACTTCTATCCATCGTCATTACTTCTATTACGTTTCCAGGATATTCTTTTGTAAGTTCACTTACTTTGTCTAATTTTTTTAACTCTTCTTCTTTAAAAATAACATCAACAGATTTCAGGTTATCCTGCAATTGCTGCAGTTTAGTGGCCCCGATAATAATACTTGTTACAGCAGGTTGGTGCAATAGCCAGGCCAATGCCAGTTGTGCAACAGAAGCTTTTTTCTGTTCTGCCATCGGATAAAGCACATCCAGAACATGGTAAGCTCTTTCTTCATTAAAAGGTGGAAATGGAAAATCATTCAATCTGCCTTTTGCTCCTTTCAAATCTCTTTTGTATTTGCCTGAAAGCAATCCACCACTTAAAGGACTCCAAACCATTAAGCCTACTTTCTGATCATTCAGTAACGGAATAATTTCCCTTTCTATATCTCTTGTATCCAATGAATAGTTGGCCTGCAGCGAGGCAAATCTATTCAGGTTCTTATAATCGGCATAAGCCAATCCTTTCATTAAATGCCAGGCCGCTATGTTACTTGCCCCAAAGTAGCGGATCTTTCCGCTTCGTACCAGATCATCCAAAGTGCGTATCGTTTCTTCAATTGGCGTCAAAGGGTCGGAAGTATGAATTTGATACAAATCAATATAGTCTGTTTTCAATCTTCTCAAACTTTTTTCTACTTCCTGAATAATATGTTTCCGGGAAAGTCCACGGTCATTTTCGCCTTTGCCCATTGAGCCTCTCACTTTAGTTGCCAATACCAGGTCATCTCTTTTTAAAGAAATATTTTTGATGGCCTGCCCTACCATTTCTTCTGACAGACCTTCAGAATAAATATTGGCGGTATCAATAAAATTAACACCAGCTTCGGCTACTGTTCTTATTTGTTCATCCACTTCGGTTTGTTCTAAATTTCCCATATAGCCGAAAAAACCTTTTCCGCCAAAGTTCATCGTACCAAGGCAAAGTGCAGAAACTTTCAATCCTGTGTTTCCTAAAATTTTGTATTTCATTTTGTGTTTTTATTTGTGAAGCACAAAGTTGAGCTGTATCTAAAATATAAATGTTTCCAAAAGAGGATTTGTTGTATCTAAAATGAGGTTTCTATTCTCTGGTTTCATTCTTTCACTCAATAATTCATAAACGCAGGATGTTTGTCATTCTTAAAATTACTATGCATTCAGCCTTTTTTCCTCAGGCTTGCTTAATCGGTTTAATAAAAAAAAGATGCAAGCCTGATGAGTATTTTTCTGGCTGTGTCCATAATATTCCCATTGCAATACTGTTATTTTTAATTGCTGTCGCTATGCTAAAAAGCTGATAGTACTGCTTCCGCTTTAGTCCAGGTAATGCCAGGGTAGCGGTTATTATCTAAAGTGCTATTTTGTGCAGTAAACATACTGTGCATGTACTGGCTTCCCTGCCATGCAGGATACAATTCATTTTCGCCTTGTGGGTTTGCCGCTCTTTCTTTTTTGTTATGTGCAGAAAGTTTATCTAAAGAGCCCATTGGTATTAATGTGAACTCCGTATTTTTTATTTTGTTTGCCATTGCAGCCAAATCATTCGGACTAATCTGGAAACTTGCAATTCGTAAAATAGCTGGTGCATTATTATCCATAGCTGCTGCTGCTGTAAAGGCAGCGGTATCGTCTTTTGTAGTAAAGTCTACTTTGTAATCTGCATCTTCACCCCAATAACCTACGCTATTATCTTTTAAATTATAAAAGGGTGTGTTATAAAAAAGTACATCGGCAAATGCACCATTCATAATAGAAGTAGATGCAATAGGGGCAGCATCTGATTTTTTATGAAATTCTTTTCTTAAATCAAAGTTTCTGTTTTCACCTTCAGCAATCTGCGTAAAATCTGAAGAAAAATCTGAGGGGATAAAACGGGGAACCCCGGCAGCAACAGCAGCATCCAGCAACAAAGATTGTGCATCCACAATTGTTTCTCTTAGCCCTGCCAATGCAGATACTACACAGGTAACGCCTTTGCAGGCTGCTGTTAAATCTGCTACATTAACCATATCGGCTTTAATAATCTTTACGCCCATTTTCTGCAGTTCTTCTACTTTTGGGCTATCGCTGGTATGCCGTACAAGGGCTATTACATTTGCATTTCTTTTAAGCAAAGCTTTGATGATTCTGTTACCCAGATCACCGGTTCCGCCTGCTACTAAAATTAAATTTTCCATTTTCTTATTTTTTTATTAGTACAAAAGTATAATAGCTTTTCTATTGCCAAACTACCAATTGGTAGTAAATGAATTGCGCTCTATTTTTATTTTGAATATCGAATACAGAACTTACAAGCTGATTTATTACCGGATGCACTTTAAAAATTCCTGTCTGGTTGCTTCTGTTTTAAATTTGCCGCCATAGTAGCCTGTTATTGTTGTTGAGGTATCATCTTTTATTCCACGGGATGATACACAAAGGTGTTTGGCATCAAGCATTACTGCCACATCTTTGGTGCCTAATATTTTTTCTAATGCGGCAGCAATCTGTACGGTGAGCCGCTCCTGCACCTGTGGGCGTTTTGCAAAGTGCTGTACTATCCTGTTTAGTTTTGAAAGGCCGATAACTTTACCATTTGCAATGTAAGCTACATGGGCCTTGCCAATGATCGGTACAAAATGATGTTCGCAATTGGAATAAAAACTGATGTTCTTTTCAATCAGCATTTCATTATACTGATATTTATTTTCAAACAAAGTAATTGCCGGCATATTCTCTGGGTTAAGGCCACTGAATATTTCCTTAACATACATTTTTGCTACCCGTTTGGGAGTTCCTCTTAATGAATCGTCAGATAAATCGAGGCCCAGCGTTTCCATAATTTTACGAAAATGGAATTCTATATCAGCAATTTTTTCCTCATCACTTTTTTTAAATGCGGTGGCTACCATTGGCGTATTTGTAGTCGTCATAAAATGATCATCGTCCATTTCATTATCTGGTAAAATAATTCTGGAGTTTCCGTTCAAATTGAAATTACCTGCTTTATTTTCAACGTTTATTGATTCTTGCATATGTTTTGTATTGTTTTATAATATAAAAGTAAATCAGGTATGAAATAGGAAAACTACCAATTGGTAGTAAATAGATCTTACTTGATATTTTTTCTGATTCTGCTGAGCGCATTGGGTGTAATACCAAGAAGGGATGCTAAATTTTTTACAGGAACTTTTTGCATTATCTCAGGGCTTTTTATAAATTCTAAATATCGTTCTTCTGCTGATAGAGTTTGAAAACTCACGATTTGTTCAATCATGCTTACAGCCATCCCTTCCCAGGTTTTTCTTCCAAATTCCTGCCATATTGGAAACTGCCTGTATAGCAGTTCCATTTCTGCTTTGCTTAAATACAGTAAAACTGTTTCTTCCATTGCTTCTATATTGAAGCGGGTAGGTTTTTGCGGCATTAAGCTGCTCATCTCAGTAAAAAACTGATTTTTAAAAACTATCCAGGAGGTATCCCTTATATCATGTTCTCCATAAGAAAAACGAAGGCCGCCGGAGTTGATAAAAAAATATTGATTGGCTATCTGCCCTTTCTTTAAAACAAACTGTCCCTTTTTTACAGTCTGTTCTTTAAATTTTGAAAGAATAACCTGCAAATCAGTTTCGTCTATTGCTACTTTTGATTTTATAAAATCTGATAATTGCTTCATTTATTTTTTTCAATAGTAAATAACACACTTCATAAAGATTTGTTCATTCCTTTTAATAATGCTGCAGAAGTAGGTTTTATAAGAAAGTGCGGTTGCTTGTATGTTTAAGCTTTGTGGTAGGGCTGCCCTATCAAATGGATATTGACAGAATCTTTTATTCCTTTAAGTTGGGCAGATGCGGAGCTGTCTGTTGGTTTGGCAGAGAGTAAATTAAAAGCTTTGTCCGATATAATGAAACTGTTATTATATTCTTTTGTAGCTGCCTGTAAACGGGCTGCAACATTAACTGCTGCGCCCATTACGGTAAGATTATTATTAACACCAATTCCTATATTGCCAATAATTACATTACCGGTATGCACCCCAATACCTACCTGGAAATTATGCAGAAAGTGTTTGTAAACGTACGTCTCATTAAAAGTATCAATTTCGGATAGTATCTGAAAGCCCGCATTGGTGGCATTTTCAACAGCTTCTTCAACCGTTGTTTCAAATCCAAAAGCTGCATAAAATCCGTCGCCTTCGGTTTCTATTATGCTTCCTTTGTTTTGTTCTATTACTTTTCTAAATAAATTAAACAGCCGCCGCATAATATGAATTACATCAAAGGGCAAATAATAATTTATAAACCTGGTAAAATCCCGGATATCTAAAAAAAATAAAGCCAGTTCTTTTTCTTCACCTGTATATTCCAGGTCAGTTAATGTATCTTCTTTAATATACATGCTGATATCAATTTCATCCCGTATAATACGATGCACCCTTGCGCCGTGGCCGGTAACATAGCACTGGCAGGCTAACCTTACATTTTTGGGGAAAGGAATCTTTTGCCGCAGTGCAATTTCTTTATCTGAAAATGCAGAAAGATTTTCCATGCCATCAAGTATTAAAATACGGCAGGTAGAGCATTGGGCTTTACCACCACAAGAATGATAGTGAGGGATACCTGCTGCCAGCGATGCCTGTAAGATTGTTTGATCTTTGCCAACAGAAACCTGTTTATCCCTTAAAAAATCAACAATAAATTTTTTCATTTAAAAATTTTATGCTTTTAATGTTTATGATTGCCGGTACGGATGCTGATTTTATTTTCTTATTCAATTTAGCGGTTCAAACCTTTTAATCCCATTCCATTTTTGTGCAATGTTTTTTTCAGCCGGTAATAAATACTGAATACACAATTCCATTTCTTCGGCAGGCATTTCACCATACAGGCTTTCTGCAATTTTGCCTAAAGCTAGCTGGCAATCATCCAATGCATCTTTACCTTTTTTTGTTAGTGATACCTGTTTCGATCTTTTATCCTGCTCATGAATACGCTCTTCCAGGAATCCTTTTTTTATTAACCGGTCTATTACCAAAAGTCCAGAAGAAATTTCTATAAAATGCATGTAAATTAAATCTTTTTTTCTTACTGATTTTAATTGATGTGTGCTGTATAAAAATTCAAATTCATCAAAGCTGGTAAGGCCCATCGGTTTCATGGCATTTAAAGTAAAATACATCCAGAGTTTAGAGAGCCGGTTTATTACACGTGTTAACGAATAAATCTGGTTATAATCTGATACACAGGAATTATCTGTAATGGATTTACTTTTGTTTTTTTTGGATAGAAAATATCTGCAAAAGTCTTCCAAACTTCCATTTGGATTGTTGGCTTCAAAGTCAATCCATTCTTTTACTATTTCTACTGTCTTACTCATATTTATCACATTAATGATGTAATGATGCGGGGCAGGCCGCACGTTGGCACTGCATGCCAAAAGAAGTCTTAATTGTTTAGCGATTGGTAATTCTTCATTTCAGTTTCAAGTCTTTTTTTTCGTAAACGTGTCTGCCCAGGGGTAAACTTCTTTTTAGTTTCCAAAAATGTCTTGCTTGTTCAATTGTCATATCTGGATTGTCTTCAAAAAAGTCCCGGATATATTTGTTGTATTGATTTCCTGCTGGAATTTCACTTTTGAAATTTTTGTCTTTACTCTTTTCGTTCAGTCTTTGCCACTCATTTATTGCGTACTGTAAAGTCTTACCGCAATTGTTTTTCATAAAGTCCATAAACTGAATGGTAAAATGAAATTTACCGCCACAATGTTGTTTAAAAAATTTTCTTGTATTAGGTCCGTTTGTATAACTGTCTGTAATAACTGTGTCTAAGCTTAATAAAGATTTCGACCAAATAAATTTTGAGGTGGGTTTGTATGATGGTGATATTTTTTCAGTTTTAGTGATCCCTTTGTCTAAGGCGATTGCAACCCTTTCCAAAATATCAAATTTTGCTCCAGCGTAACTTAATTGTCTCTGTTTGCACAACTCCACTAATTCTTGTTTTAGCCAATACCAACTTTTAAGTTCGTGGCTTGTCTCAATATCATTAATGTTGGGTCGTATCATTCTTCTTAATCTAAATACGTTTGGGTTATTATATATTTCCTTTTAGTTCAAAGTTTGCAGATGTCGTTTTACAATGTTATCCAACATTTGTATTTCCGCTAATATACGCTATAAAAATTCCAGCGGCTATAAACTTCGTAAAGCCAAACCTACAATTAACCATCATTATAAAATTATCTGTTCTCATGCTACTCATATTTTCCGCATGCAGTTATTTTATTTAAAACTTATGCAAACGTTTTACCAAAAAAAGCAAACGCTTGCATAGCTGTAAACCGCTGCTGTAGTGGCTTGGGTATTTTGTTTTCATTCAATTAATCCTCAAATTAGCATTATCAAATTATTACCAAAATTATTTTTGCTCTCGTAAAAAGCGGGGCGGCTGGTAAAACGGAATGGCGGAAAAAAAATATTCTGTCAGCAGCAAACGTCTTACCGCCTTTCCTGCAAAAAATTATTACCAACAAAAAAATACTTTTAAAAAAAAATAGAAACGTTGCTCAATATTTTTTCTCTTAATAATAAAACTAAAAATAAACTGCTATGAAGTTCATTAAAAAAATCCTGCTGTTTTCCTTGCTGCTGTGCCTGGGCACTTTACTAAAAGCACAGGAACGCACCGTAACCGGTACCATAACTTCGGAGAGCGATGGTAAAGCACTTGCAGGTGTAAGTGTTTTAATTAAGGGAACATCAACCGGGGCCACTACCAATGCCGATGGCACATACAGTATTAAAGTGCCCGGTGCAAATGTTGCGTTGGTATTTTCATCTGTAGGTTATACCAGCCAGGAAATAACTTTAAAAAAACAGGCTTCCCTTAATGTAGTTTTATCTTCTCAAAATAAATCGCTGGATGATGTGGTGGTTATTGGTTATGGTACGCAGAAAAAAAGAGACCTTACCGGTGCAGTATCATCCGTAAAAGCAAGAGACCTTGTAATATCTTCCGGGCCCGAAATTGGTAACATGCTAAAAGGTAAAGTGGCTGGTCTTACCATCCGCCAAAACAGTGCACAGCCGGGTGGAGGTTTAGATATATTAATACGTGGTGCCGGTTCTGTAAATGCAAGTAATGCACCATTGTTTGTAGTGGATGGTTTTCCTATAAGCGATTTACAGCAACCCGAAAGTGGTGGCCGCTACCAGGCAGGCACACAAAGTATTTTAAATTCTTTTAACCCTAACGATATAGAATCTATAGAAGTTTTAAAAGATGCCAGTGCTACCTCTATTTATGGATCAAGGGCGGCAAATGGTGTAATATTAATCACTACAAAAAGAGGCAGCGAGGGAGCCGTAAAAGTGCAGTACTCCAATAATTTTTCAGTTCAAAAATATAAAAACCCTTTTGATGTATTGCCGTTAAATGAATGGATGCAAGTGCGTAACGAAGCAGGGCAGGAGCAATGGGATTTTGATAATGGCGTTATACCTTATGGCACAAAAACCAGGGCACAGGCAGAGGCCAATCCGGTAAACGGGTTGTACAGAAAATTATATACACAAAATGCCATTAACAATGTAGGCCGTGGTACAGATTGGTTTGACCTTGTTACAAGAGATGGTGCAACAGCACAGCATAATATTTCTTTATCAGGTGGTACTAAGTTTACAAAATATCTTTTATCAGGCAATTTATTCGACCAAAAGGGTATTGTAAAAAACTCAGGGTTTAAAAGATATTCTTTAAGGGCGAATATAGACCAGGAGGTAAACAAATATGTAAAACTTGGTTTGAGTTTAAACGCAAGCCGTATAGATAATTTGAATGCACAGTTAGGAGGCGACCAGTTTGAAAATTCGGGAATTATAAGAGCTGCTATACAGCAGGGGCCGCACATTACAGACATAGATGAAGATGGTAAATATCCATTAAATCCGCAACTGGCCCTGCAGCCTAACCCTTATTCTTTATTAACCATAAGCGATGAAGGAAGACTGGAAAGAATGCTGGCAAACTTTTTTGTGGACATCATGCCTGTAAAAGATTTAACCATTAAATTAAAAGCAGGTATGGACAGGGGCTATAGCAAACGCCAGAGTTATATACCCACCAGCACACTGCATGGTGCGCTGGAACAGGGTAGGGCTTTTGTTTCTAATACCGATAAAGATGATTATCTCTTAGAAGCCACTGCCAACTATACCAAAACACTTTTTGCTGCTCATAAATTTGATGTGCTGGCTGGTGTTTCTCAGCAAAAATTTATTAACCGGTTTAGCAGTGCCGGTGCCACAGGTTTTATTACCGATGCTTTTTTATGGAATAACCTTGGTGCAGGAAGTATTCAGTTACCCACAAACTCTGCCGGTTCAAAAAATTTAATTGCCTCTTATTTTGGAAGATTAAATTATAGCTACAAAGGCAAGTATTTATTTACTGCCACTGTGCGTACAGATGGTGCCAGTGTTTTTGCAGCCAATAATAAATGGGGTACATTCCCTTCTGCAGCTGTAGCCTGGAATGTGGCCGAAGAACCATTTTTTGCAAAATTTAAAAACACGGTATCGCAACTTAAATTAAGGTTTAGTTATGGGCAAACAGGTAATGCTACTATTAACAGTAATGCATTTGCAGCATACAGCGCTTACCCGGCATGGCTTTCGGGCAGCGATGCCAGGTTGATTGGTGTTTCTTTATCAAGATTAGAAAACCCTGATTTAAAATGGGAGACTACAACAGGTACAAACTTTGGTGTAGATTTTTCTCTTTTTAATGGTAAAGTAGATGGCTCTGTAGAAGTGTTTAATAATGTAATATCAGATTTGCTGGCTACAAAATCACTAAACTCTTACCAGCAAATAAATACCATTATTGCAAATGTGGGCAAAACACAAAGCAAGGGTTTTGAAGTAACCATCAACACCCGTAATATTCAAACCAATAATTTTCAGTGGAGAACGATGTTTGCCGTGTCCCGTTATAAAGACAACTGGAAAGAAAGGGCACCCGACTGGAAGCCTAATATTTATGAAAGTGAAAACGACCCCATAAGAGCCAGGTACAGCCGTATAGCGGATGGCATATTGCAGATTGGAGAAACAGCGCCTGCATCGCAGCCATTACTAAAGCCGGGTATGATTAAAATAAGAGACCTTGATGGTTTTACAAGGGATGGTGCTGGCAACCCCACAGTAGATGCCAACGGAAGATTTATTAAACTGGGCAAACCTGATGGGATGATTGATGATGCCGATACAAAACTGATGGGAACTTTTGATCCAAGTGCAATGGCGGGTATAACAAATATTATTACCTACAAAAACTTTTCGCTCAATTTTGATTTTAATGCATTGTTTGGCCGCCGCATAGCCGACCCTAATTACACTGCTTACGGCATAAGTGCTTATGGTGTTTACTCTAATGGATATAATGCTTTACGCTCAGTAAAAGACAGGTGGACACCAACCAATCCATCCACCACACAACCAAGCTCTTTCTGGGGTTTCTCTCCTTACAGTGTGGGCGATTTCTTTTTAGAAGATGCCTGGTTTATAAGATTACAAAACGTTTCAGTGGGTTACAATATACCAGGTAAAATTGCTAAAAATATTTTCAGCTCTGCCAGGGTACATGTGGATGCACAAAATCTTTTTGTGATAACACCTTACAATGGTGTTGATCCTGAAACAGATTCTTACACCGCTGCCTATCCATACATAAGAACATTTACTGTAGGGCTAAACCTTAACTTTTAATTTTTTATCCCAAAAAATAAAATTATGAAACGTTTTAAAATAATATTTTTTCTGCCATTAGCATTGCTGGTTAACAGTTGCACCAAAGATTTAAATCCGGTTGATTATTCTGAAATCAATCCGAATATATTTCCTAAATCAGCAGCAGATTTAGAAGCAATGGTTAATGCAGCTTACTATCCTTTAAGAGGCGCTTACGGCGATGGTATTCATTCTACTTCCGAAAGAGGAGTGATGTACCTGAGCGATGCCAGCACCGAAATACTGTTTGGAAAATATGGAGACCAGAACATTGCCTCGCTGCAAAACTACCATTCAACCGATGCAGGCTTTACACATTACTACGATGATTTTTACAATAAAATAAGCAGTATGACGCTTACCATTGACCTCATTACAAGGTCAACAGTAAGTGATGAGTTAAAGAAAAAAGCCATTGCACAGGTACGTTGTGCAAGGGGAATACTAGCTTATACTTTGTTTGATTTGTATGGCCCTATTGTAGTAGCACCGTTAGAGGTTTTAAAAAAGCCTTTAGAAGAAGTTCCGCTTGCCCGTTTATCCAATGCAGAAATGGTAGCATTTATTGAAGCCGACCTTGAAGCCGCAGCTATTGATTTACCAAAGCCACAGGATGCAGAGTATGGAAGATTTAATAAGGCACTGGCAAAAATGATTAATATCCGCCTGCAGCTGCACGAAAAAAAATGGGCTAAAGTAAGAACATTGTGCGATGAAATTATTGCTTACAATGCTTATTCTTTAGATGCTGATTATGCAGCCATGTGGGATTTGGAAGGAGCAAAAGCAAGTAAGGAAGTTATATGGGCAATTCCCTGCGATTATGCAGGCACCAGCGAAAACCAATGGCAGCTAATGGTATTGCCTGCAGTATTTGCACCCAAAGGTGGGTTTGGAACTATAAGCAGTACCTGGTGGTTTTACGACCGGTTTGAATCTGCCGATAAAAGAAAACAAATGCTGATAACTCAGTTTACAGGTACCAATGGCGTTACATATAACAGGGCTAGCCCAGGAGATATACTGGACAGGGGGCCTCTTGCATTAAAAATAAACCAGGATGCAAACAGAACATCCGGTTTAACCACAGTAGATATTGTAATGTACCGTTATGCAGATGTGCTGTTATCAAAAGCAGAAGCTATTGCTAATGCAGGTGCACCAACAGCCGAAGCGATGGAACTGGTAAATGTGGTAAGAAGAAGGGCAGGCTTAGCTGATAAACTATTGGCCAGTTACAGTACACTCTCTGTATTTAATGATTTGATATTATTAGAACGCAGTCATGAGTTTTGGTGTGAGAATGGGCAATACCGGGCCGACCTAATCCGTCATGGAAAATTTATAACCCGTTGCCAGGAAGTAACAGGTTCTGCATTTACAGGGCCTAACAAAGTGCTGTATCCTTTTTCTTTAAAAGCGGTTAGCGAAGGCAAAGGAAAATTTATTCAAAACACCGGTTATTGATATTTTTTTAAAATTATCAGTTTAAAAAATTAAAAGAAAAAATTATGAAAAGAAATATCATTTATTTATTTGCATTGCCTGCTGTAATGTTGTTTTCTTCTTCCTGCAAAAAAGAAAGTGCAGGCAGCGGATTAAAAGCAGTGTTTAGTTATGTAGCCGATGGATACAAAGTAAACTTCACCAATTTTTCTACCAATGCTACAGAATACAGTTGGGATTTTGGAGATGGAACCGGCGTTGGATCTACCAGTAAAACGCCACAACATATTTTTACAAAAAAAGGCGATTTCTTAGTTTCGTTAACAGCAAAAAATGGAACTGAAACAAATGTGTTTAAAGATACCGTTAGCATTATTGGCCCTAATATTAAAATTGATGGAGATTTTAGTGATTGGCAATATGTAGATTATAGTTTTATCAATTCTGCAACTTTCCCCGGCACACTTAGGGCTATTAAAACTTTTGCAGGCAGCACCGATATATTTATTTATTTAGAAGGCACTTCGGGTATGAATATGGAAATTCTGGATATTTATATTGATGGCGATAACGACCCTAATACAGGCTTTAAGACCTTTTTATATCCTGCTGGTTCCGGTGCAGATTTTTTATTGGAAGGCAGTCCTGCAGCAGGCTGGGGAGATGTGTTTTCACATGTGGGCCCGGGAAATGGATTTAGCTGGAACCCCTTTGCTTCATTTGCAGATGCGATGCATATTTCAACAATCTCAACAACCGGGGGTAAAAAAATTATAGAGTTTTCTATAAAGAAAAGCACATTGGGGCCAGTAAGAAATTTTATCAATTTAGCTCTTATTGAATCTACATCGGGTTACGCAGAAGTGGGTAAAATACCGGAAGCGCCAACGGCAACATCAAAATTTTTACAAATACCACTATAATTTTTTTCCCTGATAAAGCAGTCGTATAATAATAAGGGGTGTATGTTCCTCATGCATCCCTTATTTATAAAATTAATAACCGGTAGCAAGTGAAACAAGAAACTGAAAACATCACTACAGATATTATTACAGAAGAGCCATCTTTTCAAATAAGCACTTATACCATTGAAAATGATAAAGGAACTAAACTGGTAGTTTCCAATTTAGGGGCTGCCGTGGTATCTGTTTTTGTAAAGGATAAAAAAGGAAATTTTTCTGATATTGTACTGGGCTATGAAAACGCTGCTGAATATTTAGAAGATGATTATTATATGGGTACCGTTGTAGGCCGCTATGCCAACCGTATTGCCGGCGATACCGTGCTTATTAATAATGAGCAATATAAACTTTCTACCAAAGATGGCGGATACCATCATCATGGGGGTACTGTTGGGTTTAATAAAAAAATATTTAAGGCACAACCTTTTTTGCAAACAGGCAGGAGCGGTATAATTTTTAAATACAGCAGCCCGCATCTTGAAGAAGGTTTTCCCGGCGAGTTAGAGCTTGAAGTTATTTATACGCTGGATGATGAAGATGCATGGTGTATAGAATACAAGGCAGTATGCAACAAAACCACTTTAATAAATCTTACCCAGCACACTTACTTTAATTTATCGGGCAACCCGGCAAATAAAATTGATGACCATGAATTAAAAATACTGAGCCGCTATTACCTGCCGGTAAATACGCTGCAGGTGCCCACTGGCATAATTGCTGCGGTAAGCAATACTCCATTTGATTTTACTGAAGCCAAAAGAATAGGACAGGATATAATGCACGATAACGAACAGTTACATTTAAGCAATGGGTACGACCATAGTTTTGTATTGGAAAAAAAACACTCAACAGTTTTAAAGCATGCAGCTGTTGTACATGAACCTTTATCACGTATAAAAATGGATGTGTACACCACAGAGCCTGCCGTGCATTTTTACAGTGGCAATTTTTTGAACAATGTAAAAGGTAAAAATGGAACCATTTACAAAAAACGTTCTGGCTTTTGCTTAGAGACACAGCATTTTCCTGATGCGCCCAATCACCGGCATTTTCCATCAACGGTTTTAAAAGCAGGGGAGGAGTTTTACAGTAAAACTGTTTTTAAATTCTCTGTGGGTTGATGAGTTCGGGAATATACTTAACTACACTGTGTCTCTGATGGGGCACAAACTACGTTGTGCGTTTGCCCTATTTGTCAATTATGTAAGCTTTATGTTTTTGCAATACATCCACCTGTGATTTGAAGGATGGCAGAAAAGTTATCAGTTCTTCTATTTTGCTAGTGAAGCAATTAAGAACAACAATTGTAACTGGATATTTGTCAAGATTCTGTTGGCGCATTATGTTTTTATCAATAGTGAACAAAATGTCAAATTTATTTTCTACGCAATACATCATCAACCTGCCATTTTTAATTCCACTCAATCCTAACTCTCTAACTGTAAAAACTTCGAATTCTTCTAAATACTTTTTCAGGCGTTTGGTAACGCATTCGTCAAGCAATATTTTCATTGAGAATATTTGATGATGTTTCAATTAACTTCTGTGACATTTCAAGAACTTTTAGAACCTGATTCCTGCTTACACCTTCAAAGTCTTCAAGGAAAATCTCAATTGTGTCACCTGTCTCTAAATAATCGAAAAGATTTTTTATTGGCACTCTTGTTCCAAAAAAAACAGGAGTTCCACCTAAAATTTCCGGGTCTATATTTATTACACGTGTGTTCATATCTTAAAATTTAGATACCCAAATTTACACTATTTTGTTGGGACTGTAATGCTGAAAAGGGGGGAC
Organism: Chitinophagaceae bacterium; assembly: GCA_043772635.1. Classification (GTDB taxonomy): domain Bacteria; phylum Bacteroidota; class Bacteroidia; order Chitinophagales; family Chitinophagaceae; genus Ferruginibacter. The sequence goes on along the minus strand of JAYVGA010000492.1, from coordinate 817 downwards.
GCATTCTCTGGATGTATTCCATAATGGCTATATAATTACCCACGTTTATTCTACATCGGGCGTGCCCCCGAAAATTTTATTTAGATGGAATTGTGAGTGGGCGAAAACGAAGATGGGGCACGCAAAAAAAGGCCAAATACCGAACAAAATTCCAATAGCTGGTTACCACCGCCACCATATTGCCAAACGTACTGTTGTGCGTTCGTTATTCTACAGATTCTGCAATTAATTCTATTTTTTGTTTAAGGTGATTTTCTACAACTATTGGCTTTATTCCATTTTGTTTAAAACCATAAATATCTTTTTCACAATTGCTACAATAATCTCCAATATCGTTTGTTCTATTACATTCGCAAGTCCAAATTTCTTTTTCCTTAGATGATAATAATTGCTTTTTCATTGAACGTATTCCACGTTCAACAAAAGCCCCATTACTAAAATCTATAATCTTCTGTAAATCTATAATATCTTCTTTGTTATAAAATGGTTTGTCATAAGTAGCAATTCGTAATCCAATCTTTTGCGTTTGTAGGTTAGCACTCTGTAATAATTTCATACAACTTTCAAAGTGAAATAAATTTAATTCTTTTATTATTTCAGCTAATCTTAAAATTAGTTTTTCATTTTTCTCACTTTGTACACTTTGATAAAGAAGCTCTAATTTTTTGTTTTCTTCTAAGTTGTCAATGTATGATGTGAGTTGCTTGTGAAAATTTGCTGGAATTTCTGTACTTACATTAGGTAGGGTTTCGGAATATTTTTTAATTAGATAAGGAAATACTTCGTCAACTTGATTTGATGTAATAAAACTCCAAAC
>JAYVGA010000491.1:0-5814 GCA_043772635.1 Chitinophagaceae bacterium | reverse complement strand
ATACAAATTATTAGACCATAAAATGCCAGAGAATTTAAAAGAGATAAAGAAGAAAATTACAGATGAATGGCTCAATGCCTTTCCTTTTTTGGCGGCATTTTCTCAAAATAAATTATACATAATAGTTGGCCCTACTATTATAGGAATTGAGTTAATTAAGTTACCTCGGTTTGAGGATTATAGACCTCACTTTGTAATATATCCTTTATGGAAAAATGATGTAATTTCTTGTTTAAATGCTCCTATTTTTCTTATTGAGATTTACAATAAAAAAGAGTTGCAGTTTTCTATTCCATATCTCAAACACAGTAACTATTTTGATGAGGCTGTAGATTGTTTGAAAAGGCAAATAACAATATTGGCAGATAAAAATATTAAATTAAATGAATTGTATGAAATGATTGATCATCGCTTCGATGATATTTTAGTAAAATCTAATTCAGCCCAGCAAGCGAAACTATACGAGTTCAAATTTTATTTGGCATTATATACGAATAGTCAAGATAAAATACAGAATATTTTAGCTCAAATCCAGTATGAAAGTAAAAGCTGGGATATGCAAATGTTTGAAATGTGGTACGGGAATTCAAATACTTGGCTGAAAGACTTATCGGAAGGAGTAAATCACCGAGAGGAGTTTTTGAATTGTATTGATGCCAATACGAAAGATAAAAAATTAAAAATGCTAAAGAGTTTAGAGGTAATATTATAAGCCATCAATCATTAAATTTATTTCATCCTTCATTAATTTATATTTTCTTTTCTTATTAATTAAATATGCGACTATAAATAACGCACTTCCAATAATAAATAAAGAATGTAAAGCCAGGTAAAATAAAATTTTATCGGAAGGCTCTATGGGCGGATCGGCCACTTCTGAGGGAAACAGATAAACCATTGAGTTTAATAAAAAGCATATAATGCCCGCAATAAAGAGTAGGTTTATTATTATTCTCATAAATATTCAGTTTTTATCATCCCATTATTTTTTCTGCACTGAAAGATAATAAAAATGGCCTGCAATTACCGAGACAAAAATATAATATGCGCTTTCTAACAAGAAACTTTATGTGAAATGGGTTTTATGTAAATGTTATAAGAAAATATTTTACAAGAAGTCGTGTAATTTTTAGAGAAGTGAGGAGGATATTTTATAAAAAAAAGTTCATTGAAAATGTTGGTAGGTACTTTTTAAATTTTACTTCTTGGAAAAAAGATTAGCTTATGATGCCAATGGTAATATTTTAAAATACCAGCGCAATGGTAATATACCTGCCCTGCTAATACCGAGACAAAAATATAATATACGGTTTCTTACAAGAAACTTTACTGCAAATGAGGTTTATGTAAGAAGTAAAAGAAAATTTTAAAAAAAGAGGAGAGTGTTTTAGAAAAACCGAGGTTGATATTTTCTACAAAAGATTTCTTTGAAAATATTGGCAGGTATTTTATTTAAAAACATTGTTTGTTTAAAAGTATTATTTTGTTTTTGTTGTAAATATTTTATTAATCATCAATACAACAGGTAGATTTATTTTCAATTATTCTGTCCAGTCTGCTTTTTACTGTATTTGTGGGTGGCAAAATATCTGCAGGTTTAAGTCCATTGTATGCCTCATAAGGTGATAAACCATGTAATGAGCCGTGTGGTCTAAGTTGAGTATAGTCATGTATTATTATTTCAATATTTTTTTGAAGCTGCTCCCCGTTTTCAATTTCCATTTTATTAAGGTAGTTGTTTTTTAGTATTTTATTTATGGCTTCTATGGCAGAGTTGCTTTCTGTAATATCTTTTAATGCCACTACTTTTTTTACTATATCTTTTATTTTATACAAATAATCATCAACAGTAGTATTATTGTTTTCGCAACCGCCATCTACAACTAATTGTACAGGTGTAATAAATTTATTTTTTGCAAATGCTATTGCTTCTTTAAAAGTTTTTAGTCTTGTGCCGGCATTATTGGTTGTATCAATACTCCAGGCAATAATCATCTTTGAAAAATGGTCTGTAACCAGATAAATATAATGTTTGATATTGTCTTTGGTTTTAAAAATAGTAATATCGGCATTCCAGAAATGGTTTGGATAGTGTGAAATTAAACCCACAGCAGGTCTGTTATTTTTAATGGATGCATTTCTTTTTATGTTTAAAATATGGCAGTATTTGTAAAAAGTATTTAGAGAGAAATTGATTAATCCATCTCTTACTCCTTTATAAAAAATACTCGTAAGCGGCCAATATTTATATTCGTTGTTTTCACAAATTGTTTTTATGTTTTTTATATCCGGTACTGTTAATTGGGCCGGGTGTTGTTTTCTGCAAATATTAAAAGGCGATAATGTGCATTTAAATATTTCTTTACGTATGGCGAAGGCAATACGCTGAGTAGATATTTTTAAAACTTTTGCAATAATTTTTCTGCTAAAATAACATTCCATTTTTTGAATAACATGTAATGTTTCATTTTGCTGTAAGAGCTGTAAAGAATGTTTGGTTGTTATAAAATAGGTTTTTAAAAAGCTGATACATTTTAAAAGTATAATGATGGTTTGTTTTATTTTTTTATTTTCATTAAGAAGCTGTAAAGTTTCTATTTGTTCTTTTACAATTACGTTTAGTTCATAACCAAAATAATTTTCGATAGTAAGATCATTTTTATATTTTGACAGCTGTGCTTTGCTGATGCTGTTATTAAAAGCAAGTGGCAGGCTATTGGTATGAACTAAAAATTTGAGGGAAGTGTGTATTTTTCTTCTTGCGTGCATGAGTTGGTTTATGGTAAAATATTAAAGTAAAAAGCAGAATAGTTTTAAAAGTAATGTTTATATTTATTAGATTAAGTAATGGATAAAAAATTCTTTTTGATTACCTTTTATGGATTGAGTACTCTCAACGTAAAATTCCTGATGCCCAACCCTCCGGCACCACCTTCCAGTTTGGCCAATAGTTCTTTTGCAGTAGCATTTTTTAAAATTCCGGAGTTGCTGCCCAGCTTATCCAACTACCTGGATAAATATACCAACACAAATTCTGCAATTTTTACTACAGGCATTGAAGATGACTATCTACCCACAGGTTCACTGCGGGACAGCCTCAAGAATTCTAACAGGCTGTACCATACCAATGATATTAAAAAAGTAATCAATTTTTTTATAGATAAGCCATTGTATGATCAATATCTTACCTCGGGTCAAACTTTAAATCATAAAGGCAATGGTATGTTTATGAGGGCAAAACTCCTTATGATGGATGGTTCTTTTAAAGACGCTTATTTTTATACCAACAGCAATGTATGGTATAAAGAAACCATAGACAGCAATCTTAATAATCCGGATTGTATAAAAGCCTTTACAAATTATTATAACCAGCAATCCGGTACCAGCTATACCTATGCCCAGGTAGATTCTGTATATTTTGCCCGTTGCGGTACGCATCCTTTACCATGCAGTACCCTCACACTCTGCGGCAGCATAGATGGAACTTTCCCCCCCGCAGAATACCCCGACCTGAGCCCCTGTGCCGACAGTACTTTGTTTAGTGTGGGTGCAGGTACAAAATTATTCAGGGCATACCAGGATTCTTTGATAAACAGTTTTAATAACCGCTACCTAACCAAATGTTTAAAAGCAAGGTATAACGAAAGCTTTACCATTACAGCACCCATCAGCGAGTTTCATTACACCCTGTATTATTACGACCAGGCAGGCAACCTGGTAAAAACAGTACCACCTGCCGGGGCAGATGTAAGCAAATTTAGCTGGGCCACTGCCTACAGCGACAGTATAAAAACGAGCCGTGCAGCCGGCCAGGCAAAAACACCCGCCCATGTGCTGGCCACACAATACCGCTACAATACCTTAAACCAGGTAGTGGCGCAGAGCACACCCGATGCAGGCATAAGCAAATTCTGGTACGACAGGCTGGCCCGCCTTATCATAAGCCAGAATGCAAAACAAAAAGCCAGCAGCGCTACAGAATTAAATGCCCTGTACAGTTATACCAAATACGACTACCTGGGCCGCATAGCCGAAGTGGGCCAGATAAAAAATACCATAGCCGCAGAGCCAGTAACCCCTGCGCTCACCCGCAGCAATACCGCTATGAGCAGTTGGTTTACGGCCCGCAATACCGTGCGGGGGCAAATAACACAAACCAGCTACGACATTAAATATGCAGGCTACCTGTCTTCCGAAAGCAGCACCATCTGGCAGCGCAACCTGCGCAACCGGGTAAGCTTTACATCTTATACAGACACAGCATCTTTACTGGGCTTTAATAACCAAATGGTGTACAGTTACGATATACATGGCAATGTAGATACACTTTTACAGGATTACGGAAATTCTACCATAACCGGTATTGCCAATATTATGAATGTACAAACCGCCAATGCCAACCGCTGGAAACGTTTAGTATATAAGTACGATCTTTTAAGCGGCAAAGTAAACCATGTGGCTTACCAGCCACCACGGGGCAATACTTACTACCCCGATATGCTGTACCACCGCTACAGCTACGATGCCGAAAACCGCCTTACCCTTGCCGAAACCAGCATGGACAGTGTAGTGTGGGAAAAAGAAGCCCGCTACGATTATTACCGCCACGGCCCGCTGGCAAGGGCCACCCTGGGCGAGCAACTGGTGCAGGGTACCGATTATGCCTACACACTGCAGGGCTGGCTAAAAGGGGTAAACTCTATAAACCTTTTAAATGCAGATGACGATATGGGCAACGATGGTAAAGTAGCCGCCCAAAACCAGTTTATAGCCAGGGATGTAATGGGTTTTAACCTCGATTATTTTTTAAACGATTTTAAATCCATTAACCCCAGTGTATATCCCTTTGCACCCGTGCAGGTGTATTTAGATAATTTAGCAGCATACCGGCCACTATACAACGGCAATATTGCCGGCATGGCCGTAAGCATTAAGTTTCCAACTGCCACTGCTGTGCAGGTACCACAGTATTACAATTACAAATACGACCAGCTAAACCGCCTTACCCAAATGGATGTGTACCGGGGCTATAACGCTGGCACAAATAGCTGGTCGGCCATGGCACTGGCAGGCACCGATTACCAGGAGCGTATAACCTACGATGCCAATGGCAATATTTTAAAATACCTGCGCAATGGTACTGCTGCACCTAATATTAATATGGATAATTTAACCTACAATTATTATCCCAATACAAACCGTTTAAAATATGTACAGGATAATGTGGCCGATGCAAATTATGCCGATGATATAGATAACCAAACCAACACCAGCAATTACAGTTACGATGCCATAGGCAACCTGGTAGCTGATGTAAAAGAAAATATTACACTGGTAAAATGGAATGTGTATGGAAAAATAACAGAGATACAACGAACCTCATCTACAGCAAACCCTGTAACCAATTTACAATATACCTACGATGCAGCAGGTAACCGTATAAGCAAGAAGATAACTAAAGCCGCAACAGATTCTATAGCATACACCTGGTATGTAAGGGATGCCAGCGGAAATGTTATGAGTACATATTTTGCCAAGGGCGTATCCAGCGGTACAATCACAAGTGCCAATACTACGCTACTCCTAAATGAGCAGCACATGTATGGCAGCAGCAGATTAGGAATTATAAACAGAAATATTTCTATAATAAGTGCATTTGTAAAACCCACAGTAGTTAACTTTACGAGAGGAAATAAGTTCTTTGAGTTAAGTAACCATTTGGGAAATGTGTTGGTTACAGTGTCGGATAAGAAGATTGGAGTTGATGCAAACACTGATGGAATTATTGACTACTATACAGCAGACGGAATAACT
>JAYVGA010000490.1:0-17295 GCA_043772635.1 Chitinophagaceae bacterium | reverse complement strand
TTTGCGCATATTTTATGCCATTACGGGGCTTTTGGTACAACAAATTCTTCACAAAATAAACACCAGTGTGGATTACGTAATTATAGGGAGACCCTAATTAAAATGTCGGTAAATAAATTTTTGATAATGGTCTTTAACAAACATACTCAATATTTCTACTTCGCCTTTTCCTGTTCCATTTTTGAATTAGAAATTATATCCCGCCAGTTAAATGTGGATGGGAAATATTGATAATTCCACCAGGTATTTTAATAATTTATTTAAAAGGATAAATAAGGATCACAAATTATTTTTCTTCAATTCCTGCACAGCATATTCGCAGGCTCTTGCCGTAAGTGCCATATAGGTTAACGAAGGATTCTGGCAACCGCCCGATGGCATACAACTTCCATCGGTTATAAAAATATTTTTCACATCATGCATCTGGTTATATTTATTTAATACAGATGTTTTAGGATCGTTTCCCATTCTGGCTGTACCCATTTCATGAATGGTGCTGCCGCCCGGGGCATTGTAATCAAAGCTTTGTATATTTTTAAAACCTGCTACTGCCATCATTTCTGCAGCGCCTTCTCCTGCATCTTTTCTCATCAGTCTTTCATTTTCTCCAAAATTAAAACTGATGTTTACCAGCGGTAGTCCCCATTTATCTTTCTCATTGCTGTCCAGTGTTACTTTGTTTGCTGCATTGGGCAGGCATTCGCCCCAGGCACCCATCCACATGGTCCAGGGGCCAGGTGTGGTAAGCTCATTTTTATACGATGCTCCAAAACCATTATCGCCTTTCATCATATCTCTCCATTCGCTTCTTTCTCCATCGGCCTGGTAAGCATACCCTCTTATAAAATCTGCGTGTTTATTGGTATCATTAATATTTCTAAAGCGGGGTATGTATATTCCTGTTGGTTTTCTGCCGGCATAATACTGGTCTTTATACAAGTCATGTTCGCCAGATGCGCCCACGCCGGAGTGATGATCCATAAGGTTTAAACCTACCTGGCCGCTGGTATTGCCCAGCCCGTTTGCAAAACGGTTACTTACAGATTGCAGTAAGATAGATGTGGTTGCAATGGTAGATGCATTTAAAAAAATTACCTTGGCAAAAAATTCAACGGTTTCTTTGGTAAGCTCATCAATAATCCTCACGCCTGTAGCCTTACCCGTATTTTCATCAATAATAATCTGAGAAACTATGGCATGCGGCCGCAATGTTAAATTGCCTGTGGCAGCTGCAGCGGGCAGGGTAGCGGAGTTACTGCTAAAGTATCCACCAAAAGGGCAGCCTCTGTCGCACAAATTTCTATACTGGCAGGGGCCTCTTCCTTTCCATCCTTTACTTAGGTTTGCTACTCTTCCATTGGTTACAAACCTGTCTTTAAAATGCGATTTTATTTTTTGCGAAAAATGTTTTTCAATGCAGTTCATTTCCATGGCAGGTAAAAAAATACTGTCGGGCAGGTGCGGTATTCCTTCTGCCTGGCCGCTTATGCCCACAAAAGATTCTACATAATCATACCAGGGAGCAATATCTTTATACCTTATTGGCCAGTCGGTGCCATGGCCATCTTTACTGTTAGCTTCAAAATCCAAATCACTAAGCCGGTAAGTTTGCCTGCCCCATATTAAGGAGCGGCCGCCCACCTGGTATCCACGTATCCAATTAAACGGTTTTAATTGTATATACGGATGATCCTGGTCGTTTACGTAAAACTGTTTGCTGCCTTCGTTATAAGAGCGGGACTGTACAGGGTTTTGTATGCTGTCTTTTTCGGCACGCTCAAGTTTATTATCAAACTCCCATGGGTGCATTGTTGCAGTTGGGTAATCTTTAATATGCTCCACGTTTCTTCCACGTTCCAGCAGCAAAGTTTTTAAACCCTTTTCGCATAATTCCTTTGCTGCCCATCCGCCACTTATACCACTGCCTATAACAATGGCATCGTAACTAATTTCTTTTTTTCCTTTATTGATGATGTGTATGCTGTCTGGCTGCTGTCCCATAGTTATTATTTTGTGGCCCAGGATTTTTGTTGTGCCAATAACGGAATACAACCCACATATTTACCCGGTATGTAATCGTATGCCAGGGCCTCGCTGGCTCCCTGCCTGGAAGTACAAAAAGCCACTGTGGTATAATATTTAAGAATTTCAAAAAAAGATTTGCCCAAATATTTATTTTTAGCTTTACCCAGGTTGCCTTTAAAATTCTTTCCTTTTTTAAAAAAATGATTTACTGTTGCGGTTTGCTCAGAGAATGTTAGATCATTAAAATTTTTATTGTAGGTATTCAATGAGTAGGATGTTACATCTTTTAATCCATCAATAAAATTATTCTGTGTTTTTCTATCGCAAACATTTTTTAAAAGAAATATAATTGCCTCTTCTGCTTTTACATCTTTTGCGCCGGGAGTATTGGTACGGGGAATAATGGTTTCTGCAAGATTGGCTATCAAAACTTTATTATCATCAATATAACGCAGGTTGGGTGTTTTGTTTATATGATACCATTTATATCCTGATATGGTAGTTGCAATACCTCCCCCCAGTAAAAACATAGAAAGAATTGCTTTTTTGCGGTTCATAAATCGTAATTAGCAGAAAGTGAATTTTTTTATCTTTTTCAGACAATAAAGATGGGCAAAAAAATCTTTATTAATGTTAGCTATTATTAAAACATATTTTTTAGTACAGGTTACTAAGCTTTTATATTGATGATTGTAAGGTTCAAAAATAAGGTCTAAAAATTTAAAACTAACTAAATGGCTTTCATGGCCTGCCGCAGTTTAAAAATAGTATTCAGTTTATGATTGAATTTATAAGGTACTCAATTCCAGTTCCTTTTTCTTTTTGCCCGGATAATTATTGGATGGAAAGAGAGGTTGAAATAACCTCTTGATAAAACTTAACTGTGCGGCATTAAATAATGAAACTATACTACCGGTAAATTAATTTGCCGGCAACAGGCAAGGTAATTAACATACCCTCAATTAATTGTGTATAATTATTATATATTTAAAACTGGGAAATTGTTTATATCATTAATATATTGCAGGTAATATTAGTCCAGTTAGTTTATTCAGTAAAGTACAGGTGCACTAATCGTAGCCACATGTTTCTTTAATAAACTTTTAATTTATTGCTGGTTTAATTCTTCAAATATTATTGTTTACCATTTTAAGAGATGTTTTTTAGTTTGTATTAAAAAGATCTGGTATTTTTTTAAGCAGCTATACTTTTTTTTTTAACCGGTCGTTGATATATAATCATAATTGGTTTAAAATTTGCTAAGCAAAATGAAAATTTTAAGGTTTAAGAATTGAAAATGCTTATAAGAAAAATTAGCAGATAAAATTTCTTCCTCTTATGAGAATTTAATCTGTTAATCCAATATAATAAAAGAGATACCAAAATGAAAAATGTATGGCGTAAAGCTTATGTGATAATAGGGTTGCTACTAAGTAGTTTTGTTTATTCACCGCTTATTGCGCAGCAAACACTTACACAAATAAATGGCTGGAATGCATATGTGCATTTACCTGCTGGTTACGCTACCAGTAACATTACTTATCCAACAATTATTTTTTTTCCGGGAATTGGCGAAATAGGTACCAATCCTGCATTGCTCCTGTCGCAAGGGCCAAGTGCATATATTGCACAGGGCTGGAATGGCAATGTAACCGTAGATGGCAGCACAGTAGAATTTATTGTGATTAGTCTTCAGCCCCAGGGAGCATATCCTGCAGAATTTTTAATGGATCAAAGAATACAAACCATTAAAAGCCTGTACAGAACAGACCCTAACAGGTTATATCTTACAGGTTTGTCTCATGGCGGCTGGTGTGCATCTACCTACGTAACCGGAGATGCTTACGGTGGCCCTTACACATATGCTTCGCAGATTGCTGCGGTTGTAACGGTACAGGGAGTAATACCAGATGACAATTCACCCTATCCTCAACTATTTGACAATTTCGCATCATCCGGCGGCCGCTACCTTGGTTTTGAACAGGCAAATGATGGAAGGGATACAAGAACTGTGGTAGACAGGATGAATGCAACCGCTCCAAATTCTGCCATTTATGTTCAAACCAATTTTGGAGGTGGTGGGCATTGCTGCTGGAACGAGTGTTATGGTGGGCTGGGAGCACAGCCGGGCATATTTATGCTGGGAGGTTATTCTCAAAATTTATACCAGTGGCTTGCCCGTCAAACGCTGGCAAACAATAATAATGTACCCCCGGTTTCCAACGCCGGCCCGGATAAAACAATTGTTTTACCGGTAAATTCTGCCATATTAAATGGCTCGGCTTCAGATGCTGATGGAACCATTATTTCTTACCTATGGAACCAGATTTCCGGCCCATCGGCGGCAGCAATTACAAACGGAGCCACAACAACGCCTGCAGTTAGTAACCTTATACAGGGACAATATAAATTTACCCTTAAAGTAACAGACAATAGTACGGCCAGTACAATAGATACTGTAATGGTTACGGTAAATCCAGATCCGGCTACTACAGGCTGTAATTCAAACGCACCTGTTACTTATTATATTTCTGCTACCTCTCCGGGAGAAATTTACCGGCCAAACGGTGCAATATGGAAAGGTGGAGATACGGTAAAAATTACCGGAACATCTTACTCTGTTATAGAATTTTACAATATTGCCGGCGATCCCTGCAGGCCCATTGTAATTATGCCGCAAACTACTTTGGTTACACCTGTTTTCAGGCTCAAAGGAAATTGCAGGTACGTTAAAGTATGGGGTGGCCCTACGCAGTATGGTATTAAAGTAAACAATGGAACACTGGCTGTTTCCAGTTGTCATCATATTGAAATGAATAATATTGAAACTACAGGGGGAAGTGTAGGTGTATATTGCAAACAGAACCCCGAATACGGTGATCCGTTAACATGGCATCCCAATTACCGGATGACAAAGTTTACTTTTAAAAACATATGGGTACATGATGTTAATGGGGAAGGTATGTACATAGGGATTACACAACCGGATGGAATGACGGTAACCAGTACTTATACCGGCCTGGATACCGTTATTGTACCAGTTCGTTTAGATAGTGTAGAAATAAGTAATTGTATTGTAGAAAGAACCGCCTGGGATGGAATACAATTATCCAATGCCAGGGACGGAAATAAAATCTTTGATAATATTATAAGGGATTACGGATTGATTAACATGGGCAGTCAGCAGGCAGGTATGATCCTGGGCGGAAATACCAATGGTGATGTTTATGGAAACTCAATATCCCGGGGCACCGGAAACGGGCTTCAGCTTTTTGGTTATGGTGTTATAAATGTGTACAATAATATTTTAGACAGTTGTGGTTACGATGGAGCCACTAATGGCAATGGTACCCAGGGGCAGCAAACGATTTATGCAAGCGATTATGTTATTGCCACAGAAAATAATACCAGGCAAACGATAAATGTGTATGGTAATACCATTAAAAATCCTAAAACAGCAGGAGCAGTTTTTATAACAGGTTATGCAAATAATTCCTATCCCTCGGCTGTATATAATAATGGTTTTTGTATTCCGGCTGCACCGGCAAACTGGCAATCTATTTACATAAAAACAAATGTGCCGGGCAGTACCACTTCAAATAATATTCTTTCCTGCACCGCAACCAATATGGCGCCTACGGCAAGTGCCGGTAATGATATCAGTTTAACCCTTCCGGTAAATTATACCAATCTATCGGGTTCCGGTGCCGACCCGGATGGCACAATAGTTTCCTACAACTGGAATCTTATAGCAGGGCCTGCAGGTAGCAGCATTGCTAGTTCTAATGCGCCAGTAGCCACAATCAGTAGCCTGGCACAGGGAGTTTACAGTTATCAGTTAACCGCAACAGATAATGCCGGAGCTACTGGTAGAGATACGGTATTAGTAACAGTAAATGGAGTTGGAAACCAGGCACCCACTGCAAATGCTGGCAATAATATCAGCATCACCCTTCCTGTAAATTCTACCAACCTATCGGGCACCGCCACCGACCCGGATGGCTCAATAGTATCTTACAGCTGGAATCTTATAGCAGGACCTGCCGGAAGCAGCATTACAGGTTCTAATGCAGCAGTAGCAACCATTAGTAACCTGATACCGGGAGTATACAGTTATCAATTAACCGTAACAGATAATGGCGGAGCTACAGGAAGAGACACGGTAATTGTAACCGTAAACGGAGTTGCAAACCTGGCACCCGCAGCAAACGCCGGCACTAATATCAGCATCACACTTCCTGTAAATTCTACTAATTTATCGGGTAGCGGCACCGATACCGATGGTACTATAATTGTATATGAATGGCTAAAAATAGCAGGACCTGCTGCAGGTACTTTAACCAATGTAAATACCCAAACACCCACAGCAGGTAGTTTGGTACAGGGCATTTACAGTTATCAGCTTACAGTTACAGATAATGGAGGTGCCATTGGCAGAGATACTGTAACTATAACGGTAATAGCGGCCAATAACCAGCTACCCACAGCAAACGCAGGCAATAATATCAGCATTACCCTTCCTGTAAATTCTACTAATTTATCTGGTGGGGGCACAGATGCAGATGGCACCATAGTTTCCTATAACTGGTTGCTTTTATCAGGCCCGGCAGGGAGCAGTATTATAAGTTCCAACGCAGCAATTGCAACGGTAAGTAACCTGGTACAAGGTTTATACAGTTATCAACTAACTGTAACAGATAATGCGGGAGACATAGCCGAAGATACGGTAGATGTAATGGTTATTGCAACAGCAAACCAGGCACCCACAGCAAACGCAGGTAATAATATCAACCTTACACTTCCGGTAAATTCTACTAATTTATCAGGTATCGGCACAGATGTGGATGGCACAATAGTTTCCTGGTCATGGTTAAAAATAGCAGGCCCTGCTGCAGGCACTTTAATTAATGCAAATACGCAATCACCCACTGCCGGTAGTTTAATGCAGGGTGTGTACAGTTATCAGCTTACGGTAACCGATAATTCGGGAGCAACAGGCACAGATACTGTAGACGTAAATATAAATGCGGCCATAAATATTTTGCCTGTAGCCAATGCAGGAAATGATATCATTATTACCTTGCCGGTAAACTCTGCTCCTTTAAGTGGTACGGGCACCGATATTGATGGAAACATAGTATCTTATAACTGGCTCAAAATATCGGGCCCTGCAACAGGCAGTATAAGCAATGCAAATACTGCGCTTGCTACTGCACTTAATTTAGTTCAGGGAGTATATAGTTATCAGTTAACCATAACAGATAATTCAGGCGCAATAGGGAAGGACACTGTTTCTGTTACCGTTAATGCCGGGGGAAATATAGCGCCAACTGCTGATGCAGGAAACAGTATCAATATTACCTTACCGGTAAACACTTCAATTTTAAATGGAAGCGGAACGGATCCTGATGGAACAATAGCTTCTTACTCCTGGCTAAAAATAACAGGCCCCGCTACAGGTACATTAACCAATGCAAACACCGCTACGGCTACCGCAATCAGTCTTGTTCAGGGAGTATATAGTTTTGAATTAACAGTAACAGATAATTCAGGTGCAATGGGTAAGGATACTGTTTTTATTACAGTTAATTCTGCAGGAAATATATTGCCCACTGTTAACGCAGGAAACGATATAAGTCTTACACTTCCTGTAAATTCAACTAATGTATCAGGCATTGGTACCGATGCTGATGGAACAATTGTTACTTACTACTGGTCTTATATTTCCGGGCCGGGAGGCAGTGCAATTATAGGTTCCGACCTAATGGTTGCATCCATTAGTAATCTTACACAAGGCTCCTATAAATACCAGTTAACCGTAACAGATAATGCAGGAGATGTAGGCAGAGACACCATAAATATTACAGTGAATGCTGCTGTTAATATACTTCCTGTGGCCAATGCGGGAAACGATATCAGTCTAATGCTTCCTTTTAACTCAACTAATTTATCCGGCAGCGGAACAGATAATGACGGAACCATTGTTGCATATAACTGGACGCTTTTATCAGGGCCTGCAGGTAGTACCATTATTGGTTCAGATTTACCAGTTGCTGCAATTAGTAATCTTACACAGGGTATATATATTTATCAATTAATGGTTACAGATAATTCCGGAGCCGTAGATAAAGATACCATGAATGTAACAGTTAATGCTGCCACAAACATACCACCTTTTGCCAATGCGGGAAATGATATCAGCATAACATTGCCGGTAAATAATGCTGTTTTAAATGGCAGTGCAACAGACCCTGATGGAACAATAATTTATTATGAATGGATAAAAATTGCAGGCCCTGCCGCAGGAACTTTAACCAATGCAAACACCGCTTCTCCTACAGCAGGAAGTTTGGTGCAGGGTGTATACAGTTACCAGTTAACTGTAGCAGATAACAATGCGGTATTAGACCGTGACACCGTAAACGTAACAGTAAATGCTGCCGTTAATATATTGCCCACAGCCAATGCAGGAAACAACATCAGTATTATGCTTCCTGTAAATTCAACCAGTTTATCAGGCAGCGGTACAGATACCGACGGAACAATAGTTTCTTACAACTGGATTCTTTTATCAGGTCCCGCAGGCAGTACTATTATTAGTGCCAATGCACAGGTGGCATCTATAAGTAATCTTACACAGGGAGTGTACAGTTACCAGCTAACGGTTACAGATAACGCTGGAGCTACAGGCAAAGACACCGTGAATGTAACGGTTTATGCTGCCCTCAACTTACCACCGGTAGCCAATGCAGGAAATGATATCAGCATTACCTTACCGGTAAATACAACGGTATTAAACGGTAGTGCAACAGATCCTGATGGAACAATAATTTATTATGCATGGATAAAAATTGAAGGGCCTGCTGCAGGAACTTTAACCAATGCAAATACCCCTTCTCCTGCAGCAGGCAGTTTGGTACAAGGTGTGTATAGTTACCAGCTAACGGTTGCCGATAACTCCGGTGCAATAACCAGGGACACAATGAGTGTAACAGTAAATACAGCCATAAATATACCACCCACTGCCAATGCAGGAAATAATATCAGCATAACCTTACCAGTAAACACAACACTATTAAATGGATCTGGGGCAGATGCTGATGGAACAATTGTATCATATACCTGGTTAAAAATTGCAGGCCCCGCTGCAGGAATATTAACCAATGCAGCCACAGCAACATCCACCGCAGGTGGTTTGGTACAGGGCATATACAGTTATCAGCTAACGGTTACAGATAACTCTGGAGCAACAGCCAGGGATACGGTAAATGTAACAGTAAATGCACCTATAAATATACCACCTGTAAATATACCACCTGTGGCAAATGCAGGAAATAACATCAGCATTACCTTGCCGGTAAATACAACGCTATTAAGCGGAAGTGGCACAGACCAGGATGGAAACATAGCATCATACGCCTGGGTAAAAATTGCCGGTCCTGCTTCAGGAACCTTAACCAATGTAAATACCACAACACCCACTGCAGGAAGTTTAATACAAGGCGTATACAGTTACCAGCTTACGGTTACAGATAACGCCGGTGCAACAGGCAAAGACACGGTAAATGTAACAGTAAATATTGCTGCCGTAAATATTGCTCCTGCTGCAAATGCAGGAAACAATATCAGCCTTACCTTACCGGTAAACAACACACTTTTAAACGGAAGCGGAACAGACCCTGATGGAACAATTGTATCTTATGCATGGGCAAAAATTGCAGGCCCCGCTGCAGGAACATTAACCAATGCAAATACAGCAACTCCCACTGCAGGCAGTTTGGTTCAGGGCGTGTACAGCTACCAGCTAACGGTTACAGATAACGCCGGGGCAACAGGCAGAGATACAGTAAGTGTAACGGTGAATGCAGCAGTGAATACGGCACCAATTGCAAATGCGGGCAACGATATAAATATTTATTTACCTGTAAACAGTGTAGATTTAAATGGTTCGGCTATAGACATTAATGGAACCGTGGTGGCTTACAACTGGAGAGTTATTAAAGCTGCAGGACTCTATGTGTTTAATAATGCAAATGCTGCAAAAACACAAATGGGTAATCTTAGCCAGGGTATTTATGAAATAGAATTTTCTGTTACCGATAATAATGGTGCCAAAGGTTTTGATACGCTTATAGTAACTGTAGGAAACAGCAGGCAAACAATTATTGAGGCACAGGTAAATGTTTTTCCTAACCCGGTAAACAGTATTTTAAATGCATCAATAACAAGCCCGCTAAAAGATGAAACAATAACATTAATATTACTGGATAGCAGGGGAGCTAAAGTTTACCAGAAAATTTTAATAACTACAGGCATCAGCCGTATGGAAACAATAGACATGTCTAAGCTTAAAATGGGAGTGTACATGCTGCAGGTTAATTATGGCAGAAAAAAACAAATTGTAAAGAAGATTATTAAAATATAAATAAAACGGGCAGCAATTTTTAAATTTTATTTGATCTTTAGTTTAAAAATAAAAAGAGATAAGGATATAAAAAAATGCCACAGATTCGCCCATTAATCTGCGAATCTGTGGCAAAAAAAAATAAATCATCTGTAGACAGATTATTTTTTTTTACCACATATTTTAAGACTTTTTAAATATAGATATTCTCCCTGAAGTTAAATCTGTTTAGTCAAAAGTAAATAGTGTTATGTAAACTGTAAAGCTACTGTTGTACGATGAATGATTGCGGGCCATTATAAAATATTCACCTTTCACCCTAATAATAAAAATCCTACAATGTTATTGCATCCCTAACCAGCCTCCCGTTTTCATCAAAGAAAAGATACTTTTTTTCAACATCATTTTTTTCTGCCTTTAAGCGGTATTGGATAACATTGCCAGGATAGTAAATAATTTTTGTATCAGAAACTGTTCTTTCTGCATATTTGCTTTTTTTAAAACCATCCAGTACAGTGGCGGGCAATTTATCAAACAACTCATCTTTTAAAGTACTTTTCCAAATACTCTTATTGTTATATTCTGCATTCATGCTTTCGCCATTTAAATCAAAGCGCACATTTACATTTATAATGTCATTGCTCCATTCAATATTTTCTGCAGCGGGGTATTGTTTTGTAAAATTATCTTTAGCCGTTTGGGGAACTTTGGTAATTTGCGCAAAGCCATTATTAAACAAAAACACCAGGGCTATCAAAAAAGAAAAACGAAATGATTTCATATTTTTAAATTTACTGTTTAGAAAGTAAAAGGTTTACAATTAAAAATAATGCCAGTTTAATAAATACTATGCTGACTGATCATTTTAAACTAAACATTAACTGTATTTATTTATCGTTTGAGAAATATTAATAAAAGATAAAAAATTTATTACTCCATTTTAATTGTACAGTAAGGGGTCTACCATAATTGCAAATGAGAGTTGACAGATGACCAATGACTTCTTTTTGATTTCTACATTAATTAAAATACGTTACAGTTAACCCTTTCTAAAAGTTTGCCTATAAAATTGCCAGTTAAAGCAATCTCATTATCTTGCCGCCAATCAAAAAATAAATAATGAAGCATTTTTCTACTATTTTAAATCTTGTGTTGTTGGTGGCCGTAGCTTTCCTTTACTATCATGCCTTTGGTAATAAAAAAGAAAGCACTGCTGCTAAAACAACGGCTTCGGTTGCAGGTACTAATAAAAGTATAATGGCTCCCATTGCTTATGTAGAGCTGGATTCTCTTAATGAAAAAATTACTTTTATTAAAGAAAAAAGGAAAGAACTGGAAGCAGAACAAAGAGCAATAGAAACAGAATGGGAAAATGGCTACCATAGCCTGGAAAATCAAAAAAATAATTTTCTTAAAAAAGGTAATGCTATAACACAGCAAATGGCAGAGGAGTTTCAGGGTCAGCTTGTAGAGCAGCAGCAAAAGATAGATGGTAAAAAGCAAAGTCTTACTCAAAAACTCAGCGAAAAAAGTTATAAATCAATGGATGATATCCAGAAAAAATTAAAAGAGTTTTTAATAGATTATAACAAAGATAAAAAATACCTCTATATTTTAACCACAGGAACAGGGCAGGATTATATGGTGTATAAAGACGCTTCTTTAAACATAACAGACGATGTGGTTAATGGCATGAACAATATATTGAAGAAAGGTAAATGATAATGTAAACAGATTTAATTATCTTGAATCCCGGTCAGGCATGCTGACCGGGATTTTTATTAGTAATATTTGTAAAATTAAAACGGCTTTATGTCTCAACCAACACAAGAGTTTAAACCATCGCTGGGCTTGCTGGATGCCACTATGATAGTGGCTGGCTCTATGATTGGCTCAGGTATTTTTATTGTAAGTGCCGATATAACCCGCAATGTGGGTAGTGCCGGATGGCTGATAGCAGTATGGTTAATTACCGGGTTTATGACCTTAACAGCCGCCATTAGCTATGGCGAACTTAGTGCCATGTTTCCCAAAGCCGGCGGACAATATGTTTATTTGAAAGAAGCTTTTAATCCCCTGGCTGGTTTTTTATACGGCTGGAGTTTTTTTGCGGTGATACAAACCGCCACTATTGCTGCCGTGGGTGTAGCGTTTTCTAAATTTGCCGGTTATTTTATTCCTGCATTGGATGTTACAGATGCAAATGTGATAACCCAAATAGGAATATTTAAAATTTACCCTGCGCAGTTTGTATCTATCGCATTAATTACTTTTCTTACTTATATTAATACTAAAGGGATAGAAGGCGGTAAAAAAATACAAACCGTTTTTACTGTAGTAAAATTATTATCATTATTTGGCCTTATTGTTTTTGGTTTTTTACTTGCTGCAAAAGCAGAAATATGGAATGCCAACTGGGCAAATGCATGGGATATGAAAGCCAGGGGCGCTGATGGAAATGTAATAGGCGGCGTTGCCGGAAGTGCAATAATGGGCGCCATTGCAGCATCTATGGTAGGTTCTATATTTAGCAGCGATGCATGGAATAATGTAACCTTTATTGCAGGAGAAGTAAAAAATCCCAAAAAAAATATTGGGCTTAGTTTATTCCTGGGTACACTCATTGTTACTTTAATTTATGTGGCTGCAAACCTCATGTATGTGAGTGTACTGCCGCTGCAGGAAATAGCTTCTGCTCCGCAGGATAGAGTAGCCGTAGCCGCAAGTACACCCATATTTGGAGAAATAGGTGCTTATGTAATTGCTGTGATGATTATGATTTCTACTTTTGGATGCAACAATGGTTTAATTCTTTCTGGCGCCAGGGTGTATTATACCATGGCTAAAGATGGTTTGTTCTTTAAAAAAACAGCAGAGCTTAATAAAAATAATGTACCGGAGTTTGCTTTGTGGATACAATGCATTGTAGCCTCACTGCTTTGTTTAAGTGGAAGGTATGGAGATTTGTTAGACATGATTTCTTTTGTGGTAGTGCTTTTTTATGCCCTCACAATTCTTGGTATTTTTGTGTTGAGAAAAAACAGGCCCGATGCAGAACGGCCTTATAAGGCTTTTGGATATCCTGTATTGCCTGCTATTTATATTGTAATGGCCATTGCATTTTGTGCCTTGCTTATTTATTACAAACCCACTTATGCGGTGTGGGGTTTGGCTATAGTGCTGGCGGGTATCCCTATTTATTATCTTGCACTTAAAAATAAAAATTAATCACCCCAAAATATTTTTTATATGATCAGTGCGGTATGCAATAGTATTTTTCAAAAAGCAATTAATGATTATCACCATACAGATGATGTAGATACTGCTGTAAAAAATCCTTATGAACAAACTACCCTTGAGCATTTATTATATTTAAAAAACTGGATAGATACCGTTCAATGGCACCTGGAAGATTTGATAAGAGATCCCGTTATTGATCCTGCAGAAGCCCTGCTGTTAAAAAGACGTATTGATAAATCTAACCAGGAGCGCACAGATATGGTGGAGTTTATAGATACTTATTTTTTGGATAAATATAAAAATGCAGCAGTAAAAGAAAATGCCGCTATAAATACAGAAAGCCCTGCCTGGGCTGTGGACAGGTTATCTATACTGGCTTTAAAAATTTATCATATGCAGCAGGAAGCTGAGAGGCCAGGGGCAAGCCAGGAACATAGAGCAACATGCAGCAAAAAATTACAGGTGTTACTGGAGCAGCGTAAAGATTTATCAGAGGCCATAGATACTTTATTATCTGATATAGAAAATGGATGGAAGTATATGAAAGTATATAAGCAGATGAAAATGTATAACGATGAAAGTTTGAATCCTGTTTTATATAATCAACCGCAGCAATAGTGCAAAAGCCCGTGCATATTCTTGTTATCCGTTTCTCGGCCATGGGCGATGTAGCCATGGCAGTGCCCGTTATAAAAGCCGTATTGCAGCAACATCCGCATGTGCACATTACATTTGTAAGCAATGCTTTTTTTGCTCCTCTTTTTAAAAATACAGAACGTTGTAATTTTTATGGTGCGCACACAAAAGGAATACACCAGGGTTTTGCAGGTATTTATAAATTGTATACAGCTTTAAAAAAGTTGCAGCGTTTTGATGCTGTTGCAGATATTCATAATGTTTTACGCTCTAACTTACTTCGCAAATTTTTCCTGCTATCCGGTATTGGAAATGCTGTAATAAATAAGGGCAGGCAGCAAAAGAAACAACTTACTGCAAAACAAAATAAAATACTGCAGCAACTCCCTTCATCACACGAGCGCTATGCACAGGTATTTGCCGCACTGGGTTTGCCCGTTAATTTGCAAACCAATAATTTGTTTGCTGCAAAAGAAAAACTTCCTCAAAAATTTGAGCCACTAATTAATAAGCATAAAAAATTAATTGGTGTAGCACCCTTTGCAAAGCATAAAGAAAAAATGTATCCTCCTGATAAAATGAAATTGCTTTTACTGGAGTTAAATAACAGAGAAGATGTGCAGTTATTATTTTTTGGAGCACCGGGTGCAGAAGCATCTCTGTTAGAAGAGTGGCAGAAAGAAATGCCCGGTACACTTAATGCAGCAGGCAAAATTTCTTTTGAAGAAGAATTGCATCTGATCAGCAATTTAACTTTAATGGTAAGTATGGACTCTGCAAATATGCACCTGGCAAGTATTTACAGGGTACCCGTGGTAAGTGTATGGGGTGCTACACATTACTTTGCCGGCTTTTATGGATGGGGGCAGGATGTTAATAATCTTGTAGAGGCAGACTTATATTGCAGGCCCTGTTCTGTTTTTGGAAATAAACCCTGCTACCGTGGCGACAATGCCTGTATGCACATGATAACTACCCGGATGCTGATGGAAAAAATAGAAGCAAATATTGTATAATTTACACGGAGTGATTATTTTTTATAAAAAGATTTATCAGGTCATTTATATCTGCATATAAAACTGCAGGTAAGTTTTCTAAGTAACGTTTGTAATTATCTCCTTTGTATATATCGATTAATTTAAATGTTATTATTGCGTATATATTCGCTTGCTCGACAATATGATTTTTTTAAACCAAAGCACCATCCATATGACTTAATAAATATATAAATTATTAAACAGAAAAAAAAGTAATTAATTTTTGATAAATAAAAAACATACATTACACTACCCTTTTCTTCCTCCGCCATTACATAATATTTCCCTACACAAGCAGATTTGTATTTCATTTTCTTACCTAAAAACTATTTTTATGAAAAAGAATTTACGATCTCTTATTTTGCTCACTCTTACTTTTATTTTAATCAGCGTCAGTACTAAAATGAATGCCGGCGTTTTTGAAGCAACTAAGAGTGCTGTGGTTTGCCCTACAGCAAACGATTTGTATTATTATTTTACGCCTATTCTAAATGCTTCAGGCACTTTGACCGGTTATCGGGTAACGGTTTGTAAAAAAACTACTTTTACCAGCTGTGATGTAGTAGTTAATTTAAGTATACAGGGGAGAAGTACCAGTGGCACAAATATTACAACAAATGTTACAATTGTAATTCCCGCAGCATCTACTTGTGCGTCAGTTGATGTTTCAAGTTTTGCTCAGATTGAGTGTATTTATTATGTTTCTATTACCTGCCCTTGTGGTGGTTGTTTAAATCCCTCGGACATTAATTATTGGGTAGATGTTTTTGAAGAACCTGAAGGCGGAGGTAATGTATCTTACAGATTAAATGCATGTAAAATACCGGTATTTAACAGTTGTGATGTTACTGTGTATTTTACTGTTTCTGGTATTACTGGTGCAGGACAACCAACTACCATAAATACCAGTGTATGGATATCTAAAAGTCAAACATGCGGGGAAACAAGCTTTGGTCATGCATGGTTAGAAGTTACATCTGTTACAATTACCAGTGTAGTATGTTCAAATTGTACTACATCAAAAACTTCTTTTAGTCCTGGTTTGCTATCGGGGCAGCTTTTTAATTCTAATGGTAAACAATTACTATCTCATCCAGCTATGCTAATTTATCCAAACCCCGCTTTGAATGAATTTATTATCCGCTATAATTCAGATAAAAATGAAAAAGTAGAAATTAATATTTATAGTTACGATGGAAGTCTTATTGCTAAGCGGTTTGAGAATGTAAAAAATGGGTTAAACCAAATTAAGCAAAATACAAGTTCATATGCTCAGGGAATTTATTTTGTAAATTTGCGCAGTAATGGAAAATTAATTTCTTTACAAAAATTAGTTATAATAAAATAGCGATTTATTTTATCAAGTTTAATAACCCAAAAAAAAGTAACCCTTCAGAATTTTGAAGGGTTACTTTTTTTGATAATTCACTCATTTTACTCCAAACAAAATTGTTCATATTGGTAAAAGATTAATTGCTGTTAAAAGAAAGCTGATAATTCTTAGCAGGCATTTAAGCATTGCCACAAAATTGTAGAATCTTTGTGCCGCTTATTTAAATATTTTTGGCAGATAAATTAAAACTTAAAAATGCAACCATTTTCTCTTGTAATTCACGGCGGTGCCGGCACTATATTAAAAGAAGATATGACAGCCGATCTTGAAAAGGCGTACATAAATGCGCTGGAAGATGCATTAAAAGCAGGCTATGCTGTTTTAGAAAATGAGGGTACAGCTACAACCGCAGTAAAAGCTGCCATTGTAGTGCTGGAAGATAACCTGTTGTTTAATGCAGGACGGGGGTCTGTATTTACCAAAAAAGGAGTACAGGAAATGGATGCGGCCATTATGGATGGCAAAACGCTGGAGGCAGGTGCTGTGGCGGCTGTACGTAATGTGCGCAATCCCATAGAGCTGGCAGAAGAAGTAATGGTAAACAGCAACCATGTTTTTTT
>JAYVGA010000489.1:0-3037 GCA_043772635.1 Chitinophagaceae bacterium | reverse complement strand
GCAAGTGGCTGCACAGAGGTTGACCATTTCCATCCGGGCTGAAAAGTGGCTCTTCCAATAGTGGTACCGCCGATTTTTATCAATTCTACTTTGCCTTTGGGAAATTCTCTTATTTCATCTGGTTTGCCAAAACTTTTTAATTCAGCAGGAACTGTATTGTTGTGAGAAAAAAACAAAGCAGGCCGATGAGCTGTTAGTAAAACAATGGCTAAAATACCCATGAAAAAAAATGACTGTTTCATATCTATCAATTTAAAATGTTTAAAAAAGCTGTTTCAATATCAGCAGCATACAACAGGCAGATATTGACACCAGCAATGGCATTACAAAGATGATAGGAATGACCAGTAGATTTCTTGTATATAGTTCGGCAGTGTATGTACCAATCAACTATTTTTCCGCAGTTGAAGTGGTGTGCAACCTGTATGTTGCCTGATGAAATGATTAAAATGCGATTGGTCTTCAAAATGAAGTTGCTGCGCAATTTGGGTAACTGTTTTATCGGTAGAACCCAGCAATACTTTAGCTTCCAGCAGCAGGATATCGTTAATGATTGTCCGGGGAGATTTGCCGGTATTCAGTTTTACCGCTTCGGATAAATATTTTGGCGTAATAAAAAGCAGCCGGGCATATTGCTGTACTTCCCGCATTTCAATAAAATTCTTTTCTACCAGGTGTTTAAAGTGGTTGGTAATTTTCATTGACCTGGTGGCGGCTTCGTTCAACTGTTTACTAAGCGGCCTGTATATTTCCCTGATGCGTAATAAAAGAATGTGAATAAAATTCCGGAGCAAATAATCTTTTTCAGGAGAAAAACGATTGTATTCTTCAATGATATCTTTAAAGGATTGCTGAATCAATTCGCTTTGCTCTGCAGATACATTTACAATATGCTCCGCCTGCAAATCAAAAAAGCTAAACTCTTCTGCCAGCGGAGCTTTTAATAAGGGTTGTATAAATTCTGTTTTATAATGCATGCAATAGCCAACACAGTTGCGGACATTGGAAGAAGCGTATAAAAAATTTTCTGGCACAATTACCAAATCATTTGGTTTAAGCCAGCGGTAATCGGCTCCCAGGTACACATCATGTACGCCACCCAATAAAATATAAACAAGGTTAAACTGCCGCCGCAATGCCTGTATGCCTTTATCGGGATCTACATCTTTGTGTTTATCCTGCAGCGTACCCGGCATCACCATCATATTAATATCATAAGGGTGGTAGTCCCTGTTGATATTTTTCTCAAAATCTGCCAGGTTCTCTATAATCAAAATATCTTTTTTTGACATCAGAGTTTATATTTTTAGCTGCTGCTAATTTGTTGCATCAGCACATTCAGCATCATATAAATGCGGGCTGTTTTAATTGCACCCTTTTCCAGGTCGTAAAAAACAATGCAGGGCACATTTACTTCCCGGTGGCTTGCGGTGATGCCCGCAAATTCTCCAATATGTTTTCCGGTAAAATTAAATTCGAGCACAGCATTTTTATCAGTAATGATTTTATTTCTAATTTCAGGTTTGGCATCAAATGCTACATGATAAATGAAATGAAGCATGGCCGCTACAGCTTCCCGGCCCTTTGTTTCTTCTCCTGTGCCCATGTTGATAAATACCGGATCGTCCCCAAGATATTTAACATCATGAGTAGCAAAATAGGCTTCCAGATTTTCTGTAGCAGAAGCAACGATTTCTTTTTCAATAATTGTTTGTGACATAATGATTGTTTTAAAAATTAAAAAATAAAAGGGTTGCAGAAGCGCTGTTCAATAAGCTTTTTAGAATTATCTTTTGGGAAAGTAACAGTAGTAAAAATAAATAGAAACAATGGGTTTTGCAATAGGGCAATTCAGCGGGTTGTTCACTATATAATTAAAAAAGCATTCACCCAGTGAATGCTTTTTTAGATTTTATTTAGAATTTCAACCCTTAGAATTTAGCTCCTATACTGAGGAAAAAATTTCTTCCGTCTGATGGCATTGCACCAGGCCCTGGGTATCCACCAGCACGGCGGGTAAAATATCTTTCGTTGGTAAGATTATTTACGCCGGCTTTAATATTCAGCATTTTATTTATTTTATAAGTTGTAGTAAGATCTGTAATGGTATAAGCCGGTATCAATCCTGTTTGTGCATTTGCAGATGCTACTAAAGTATTGTTGGCATCGCTGAAAGATTTATCTACATGGCTCAGTTGCCCGGTTAATGTAAATGCTTTGTAGCTATAAGTAAGCCCTGTGCGAAGAATATTTACCGGGGCATTTTCTACTTTTTTATTTTTCAGATTTTTTTCTTCCAGTTGGTTGCTGCTGTTTTTGGTAATTACTTTCAGGTTACCATATACTGCATTTGTATAGCTGTAAGAAACAAAGGCAGAAACATCGTGGTCCTTTTCGGATTGTGTAAATGCTTTGATGGGGCTGAATTCTATCATGCTTTCCAAACCTTTGCTGCTGCTGTTGCCAACATTGGTGCGGTAACTGTAAAAACTTCCATCAGTTCTTTGTTGTGTAATTACACCTATGCGGTTATTGTACTGCAGGTAGAAACTACTGATATCGAAGATGAGGTAATCTTTTATCCTGCCCCGATAACCAAGATCCACATTATATCCTTTTGCATCTTTAATGTTGGCATCTACCACATCTGTTGTGGGTGAGTAACTGAGGTCGGAAAAAAGCAGCGGGCGGTAAGCCTGCGAAATATTTCCATAAATTTCTGTATGGTCAGTTGTATGATATTCTGCACCCACACCTGCCAGCATAAAATTCCTTGTTCTGCTTTCGTTATTAATTTTATTTTCTGTGCCATTGCTGTTAAAATTTAACCGGCCATTGGCTTTTACATTCAGGTGTTCTACCCGTATGCCGGGGATGATAATAAATTTTGGAGAAAGCCTAAAAATATTTTCTACAAAAGCGGCTGCATTACTGGTGCCCATTGTAAGCTCCTGCGGATAACTGCCAGTTGTGTTGCTGTTGTAATCTGCACCTGTATCGCCCACTCCGTTTTTAAAACGATCTGTAGCTCCATTAA
>JAYVGA010000488.1:0-2997 GCA_043772635.1 Chitinophagaceae bacterium | reverse complement strand
CATTCAAAGTTTGATTGGCCAGCCCCATACTTTGTTCCTGCAGCTTGCTTGCTTCGGGTGTTAGGTAAATCATGTTTATCCTGCGGTCATCCTTACTTGCTACTCTTTTTACCAGTTGCTGTTTTTCAAGATTATCCACCAGCCTTGTTATGCTGGGTTTGTCTCTAAAAGTAGCATCGCACAATTGCTGCTGGCTCAAGCCATCCTCTTTCCATAAATGATAGAGCACACTCCATTGCTCAATGGTAATTTCCACGCCCGCCTGCTTAAAATTCTTTTGCAGCCTGCGGGCAATAGCCGTGCTGGCCTTGCCGGTAATGAAACTGTATAACTCGCTTTTTCTAAATTGGTTGTTTGGCATAT
Source organism: Chitinophagaceae bacterium (assembly GCA_043772635.1). Classification (GTDB taxonomy): domain Bacteria; phylum Bacteroidota; class Bacteroidia; order Chitinophagales; family Chitinophagaceae; genus Ferruginibacter. The sequence goes on along the minus strand of JAYVGA010000488.1, from coordinate 2,634 downwards.
AGTTGTTTATGCAACTACATAAAGATAGGGAAAGGTTTTAACTTGTAAAAAATTATTTTTGTAGCCAACAGCCGTGCATGAATGGACATCGTTGTGTCACTCCCTTGTACGGTAAATCTTTACGCAGCTTTTTATGATATTGCTTTTTTTATTCACTTTTATTTTACTGGTTATCTACATTGGCCTTCTTTTATATTACCGGTCCGGCTGGTTAGATATTCCTGTTTTTTCATTATCTACCAACAATAATCAACTATCCACTTTTATAACTGTTCTTATCTCAGCCCGCAACGAGGCAGAAAATATTTCCTGTTTATTAGATGCATTGCTGGCGCAATCTTATCCAAAAGAATTATTTGAAGTAATTGTTGTGGATGATCACTCTACTGATAATACTGCAGAAATAGTGAAGGGGTATTCAAATATTAAACTCATCTCTTTAAAAGATTTTATGCCGGCGGGCCAAATAAATTCTTATAAAAAAAAAGCAATAGAAATTGGAATTGAACAAAGCAATGGAGAACTGATTGTAACCACGGATGCCGATTGTTATGCACCGGAAAACTGGCTGCAAACCATTGCTGCATTTTATGAAATAAATAAACCGGAGTTGATAGTAATGCCGGTTGCAATCAATTGCAGCAGCAGGGCAATAGAAATTTTTCAGGCACTGGATTTTATGACACTGCAGGGAATAACCGGTGCATCGGTACATAAAAAAATGCACAGCATGTGCAATGGTGCCAACCTGGCTTATACCCGCAAAGCGTTTAATGCTGTAAATGGTTTTAAAGGAATAGACAGCATTGCGAGTGGCGATGATATGTTGCTGATGCATAAAATAGCCATGCAATACCCTAATGGAATTGCTTATTTAAAGTCTGCAGAAGTAATTGTGCAAACCCAACCTGTGCATACGGTAAAAGAATTTTTTAACCAGCGCATCCGCTGGGCTAGCAAGGCAGATAAATATGAAGACAAAAGAATTTTTTGGGTGCTGGTATTGGTGTATCTCTTTAATGTTTTATTGGTTGTGCTTGCTGTTTGGTCATTGATCAGTGCCTGCCCCTATATTCTTGTAGGGGGTCATTGGTCATTCATAAAATACTGGTTGATGTTACTGGCAGTAAAAACATTTGCAGAGTTATTTTTTTTATTTCCTGTGGCATATTTTTTTAAGAAAGAAAAATTGTTATGGGCATTTCCTTTGGCACAACCTTTTCATATACTTTATACAGTTATTGCCGGCTGGCTGGGTAAGTTTGGCAGTTATGAGTGGAAAGAAAGAAAAGTAAAATAAAAAATGTTGATAATGAATAATAAAAACCCTAATGTGGTTTTAATAGGTGCCGGAATTATGACAGCTACTCTGGCCCTGATGCTTAAAGAACTGGAGCCGGATATGCAGATTCATATTTACGAACGCTTAAACGAAGTAGCAGCAGAAAGTTCCGATGGCTGGAATAATGCTGGTACCGGGCACTCTGCATTTTGCGAATTAAATTATACGCCTCAAAAAGAAGATGGCAGTGTGGATATTGATAAGGCAATAAAAATTGCAGCTTCTTATGAAACCAGTAAACAGTTTTGGGCTTATCTGCTGCAGCAGCAATACATTTGTTCGCCCCAATCTTTTATTAATAATATACCTCACATAAGTTTTGTATGGGGAGATGATAATGTTGCATTTCTTAAAAAAAGATTTGATGCACTTGCCCCGCAACCTTTATTTGACGGAATGTTATTTTCAGAAAATGTAGAAACGCTTGCTAAATGGATGCCACTTGTAATGAGCGGAAGAAAACCCGGCGAAAAACTGGCTGCCACAAAAATGGACAGGGGCACAGATGTAAATTTTGGTGCACTTACCAGGGCAATGGTACATTACCTGGATAACCTGGAGGGTGTAGAATTATTTTTAGGGCACGAAATAAGAGATATAGAAAAGCAGGATGATGGGCTTTGGGAAATTACCATAAGGGATATTTTAAGCAAAGAAAAAAAATCTGTGTTTACTCCCTTTGTTTTTATTGGTGCAGGTGGTGGCACTTTACCTTTGCTGGATAAATCTGGAATTGCAGAGGCGGAAGGTTATGGCGGATTTCCGATAAGTGGCCAATGGCTGCGCTGCACTAATGATGCAGTGATAGCACAACATGCTGCAAAAGTTTATGGCAAAGCGGCTGTAGGTGCGCCTCCTATGAGTGTACCGCACCTGGATACAAGAATGATTGACGGTAAGAAAAAATTATTGTTTGGGCCCTTTGCCGGGTTCTCTACTAAATTTTTAAAAAACGGTTCTTTGCTGGATTTACCAAAGTCTATTGAATGGGATAACATTTTTCCTATGCTTTCTGCCGGTTGGCAAAACATGAACCTTACCAAATATTTAATACAGCAGGTGAGCCAGTCTATGAACGACCGGATAAATGCACTGAGAGAGTATTTACCTTTGGCCAATACTGCAGATTGGGAATTATCTATTGCCGGGCAGCGGGTGCAGGTAATAAAAAAAGATGAAGATCATGGTGGTGTGCTGGAGTTTGGTACCGAACTGGTTTGTGCTGCAGATGGCTCGCTTGCAGGATTGCTGGGTGCATCGCCGGGTGCCTCTACTGCTACTTCTATTATGCT
>JAYVGA010000487.1:0-9012 GCA_043772635.1 Chitinophagaceae bacterium | reverse complement strand
GTTTAATGAGGTAATGCTGCCTTCTGGATGCAAGGTTTGGTGATCAAGATAGGCTAATTTTTTACACTATGGGTAATAAAAAAGCGGAAAATAAATTTTCCGCTTATATTTAAAAAGTTGAGATTATGCTTTTTTTGCAACAGCCATTCTTTTTTCCTTGATACGGGCACTTTTACCGCTTCTTTCTCTCTGGAAATATAATTTGGCTCTGCGTACACGGCCTACTTTATTTACAGTAATACTTTCAATATTAGGAGAAAAGAAAGGAAATAAACGCTCTACACCTACACCATCGCTAATTTTGCGAACGGTAAATGAAGCAGTAGCCCCAGTTCCCTGGCGCTTAATCACATCGCCTTTAAAGCTCTGGATACGCTCTTTGGCACCTTCTACAATTTTATAATTTACGGTAATATTATCACCTGCTTTGAATGTCGGAAGCGTTGGTTTTGTGGTCAACTGCTCATGAACAAAATCTATTGCGTTCATATAAATTTATTTTTCGGAGGGCGAAGGTAGGGAAAAATTGCAAAGTTCCAAGTTTAAAGTGTAAAGTTTTTCAATTTTAAAATCGCTCATACGCTTCAATCTTCGCATCACCCTTCTCCATTCATGGAGAAGGGTAGGGGATGATGGAATTACCTCGCAATATTTATCGCCCTCTTCTCCCTTATCACTGTTACTTTTATCTGCCCCGGAAAAGTCATTTCGGTCTGAATCTTCTGCGCAATTTCAAAACTCAGTTTATCGCTGTCGGCATCCGATACTTTATCAGATTCTACAATAACCCTAAGCTCACGCCCGGCCTGTATGGCATACGCTTTTTCTACACCGGTATAAGCCATAGCCATATTTTCAAGGTCTTTAATACGCTGAATATACTGCTGCATAATTTCTCTTCTTGCTCCCGGTCTTGCACCGCTAATAGCATCACAGGCCTGTATAATGGGGGAGATTACGTATTGCATTTCCATCTCATCATGGTGAGCACCTATGGCATTTACTACAGCAGGGTTTTCGCCGTATTTTTCTGCAAGTTTAGCACCCAGCAAAGCATGGCTTAATTCTGTTTCTTCGTCAGGTACTTTTCCAATATCATGTAACAGGCCTGCTCTTTTAGCCAGTTTTGGGTTCATGCCCAGTTCTGCAGCCATTATGCCACAAAGGTTGGCAGTTTCCCTGCTGTGCATTAAAAGGTTTTGTCCGTAAGAAGAGCGGAAACGCATGCGGCCCACCATTCTTACCAGTTCTTTATGCAGCCCGTGAATGCCCAGTTCTATTACTGTGCGTTCGCCTATTTCCATTACCTGGTCGTCTAACTGGCGCTTTGTTTTTTCTACCACTTCTTCAATACGGGCAGGGTGTATGCGGCCATCCGATACCAGGCGCTGCAAAGAAAGGCGTGCAACCTCCCTGCGTAAAGGATCAAAAGAAGAAAGCACAATTGCTTCCGGGGTATCATCCACAATTAAATCTACTCCTGTGGCTGCTTCAATGGCACGTATATTACGTCCCTCACGGCCAATGATAGAACCTTTTATTTCGTCGCTCTCCAGGTTAAAAACAGTAATGGAATTTTCAATGGTAGTTTCTGCCGCTGTACGCTGAATGGTTTGTATAACAATTTTTCGGGCTTCTTTATTGGCTTTTACTTTAGCCTCTTCAATTATTTCCTGCTGCAGGGTAAGTGCCTTGCTGTGCGCTTCCTCTTTAAGACTCTCAATAAGTTGTGCCCTGGCATCTTCGGCAGAAAGACCAGCCACTTTTTCCAGCCGGCGAATATGCTCTTCCTGGTGTTTTTCCAGTTCGGTACGTTTAATATTTACCACTTCTATCTGGCGGTTAAGCGCTTCCTTTATCGCTTCATTTTCCTTTAACTGCTTTTCCAGGTTTCCTTCTTTGGCATTTAAACCCTGTTCTTTTTGTTTAATACGGTTTTCGCCTTCGTTTAGTTTTTGCGTGCGCTGCAGTACGTCCCTGTCGTGGTCGCCCTTCATTTGCACAAACTTTTCTTTGGCCTCCAGTTCTTTTTCTTTTTTAAAGGTTTCAGCTTTCAGCTGGCCTTCTGCTATAATTTTTTGTGCCTGAATTTCTGCCTCTTTAACTTTATGGGCAGTATCTTTTGCAAAAATTAATTTACCCAGGATGAGACCTATTATTAATGCGGCCGCCCCTATGATGATGGAAAGTATATCCATTAGATGATAATGTTTTAAGCTGATTCACAATATTGTATGTCCTTTCTGTACCGATATGGCGGGACTGGGAAGGTTAATGAGCGAAGATAAGATTTTTGTGTGTAGAATAATACAACTGGCTATTTTGAGATAGATGGAGTACTTACACTACCTTATTCAATTGCTCTTCCAGCTTCTTCAATCCGTCTGCAATGGCTGTTTGTTCCATGCTGTTGTTGTTTTGAGCATCTGCCTGGGTGGCATACCAGATTATAACCATGGCTATATAATCCTGCATATCTTTTCCGGCAAACTGTGTTTTAAATTCAATGATTTTATCATTGATCAGTTTTACGGTTTTGCGTACCACTTCCTCATCTTCCGGCTGGGTTTTAATGCGGTAAGTGCGGTCGGCAATAACAATATTTACAGGTATTAATTCTGGCATGAGTTTATTGGCTGAGTAAAGAAATACATTTATCTATGTTTTTTATATACTGCTGAATTTTCTGTTCCAGCACTTTTTTCTCTGCAGTATCCATATTGGTAACAGATGCTTTTAAAATGAGATTGTGCTGCTGCAGGCTATCCATTTTATCTTTTTGCTCCTTCAACTGATGTTGTAAATCATTAATCAATTGAGCATGTGCCGCATTTTCTTTTTGTAACAGTTCATACTGCTTTAGCAACTGCTGCAGTTTGGTATGAATAAGATTGATATGGTTAATGGCTTCTGACAAGTGTGTTGTTACATTAAATTAAAAACCCGGTTAAATATAATTGCCGGGAAGACGGAAAGACGTTTAAATAATATAGCTCCTGTTTCCTTTTTCGCTTTACCGTCTTCCCAGCCTGCCCCGCTTTTTGCGGGGGCAAAAAAATTATTTCCTTATGCCTGCATTCAGTTGTTTTTCAAAGGCCGCAATAATTTTGTTCATCATCTCATCAATTTCTGCATCGGTTAGTGTTTTATTGCTATCGGCAAAACTAAAGTTTACCGCCATAGATTTTTTACCCACCCCAAGTTTTTCACTTTCAAAAACATCAAAAAGCCTGTTGCTTTGTAGTTGTACAATATTTAAGGCAGCTGCTGTTTTTTGTACCTGTGCATAGCTGATGTTTTTATCTACTACAAGTGCAAGGTCTCTGTGCACAGATGGAAACTTGCTTATTTCCGTATAAGCAAACCTTGTAGTTTTTGCAGCATCAAACATTTCATCCCAATAAATATCAGCAAAAAGCACCGGCTGTTTAATACCAAATACTTTATTCTTTTTTTCAGAAATAATACCCAGTTTACCAATAACCCTGGTTTTAATTTTTATTTCAGCAGCAGTTTCAAAATCATCATGCACGGTTGGTTCATAACTCACATTTTCAATACCGCTTGCTGCAAATATTTTTTCGCATACCGATTTTAAAAAGTAATAGTCTGCTTTTTGTGCTTTATAATTCCATGAAGTTTCTTTTACTTCCCCGGTTAAATAAAGCGATAAGTGTTTACCTTCTGCATATACAGTGCCATCTTCTTTGTGGTATGTTTTGCCAAATTCAAACAAACGCAGGTTGGTATTTTTTCTGTTGATATTGTGTGCAACTACTTCCATACCTGTGGGCAGCATATCAGGCCGCAGCATATCCAGGTCGGCACTCAGGTTATTTATCATTTTTACTGCATGCTTTAAACCGGCTTCATCAAAGTAAGCACTGTTGGTAATGCTGTTGGTAAAAATTTCGTAAAAGCCAATGCCCGTAAGCATATTAGCGGTCTTTTCCCTGAACACACTATTTTTAATAGTAGTATCATTAGAAGGCGAAATACTGATGGCAGAAGGAATTTCAATATTGTCCAATCCGTCTATCCGCATAATCTCTTCCACCAGGTCTGCAGGCAGGGTAATATCTGGTTTGCTGTAAGGTACATTCACCCACATTTCATCTGCCCCTTCCCTTACCAGTTCAAAACCAAGGGTAGTTAAAATATTTTTTATACTGTCTCCATGATAATTTTTGCCGCTCAGTTTTTTAAGGTAATGGTATTTTAATCCTATAGATGTTTGCGGTATGGGGTTGGGATACACATCAACAATATCACTGGATATTTCTCCGCCGCAAATTTCCTTTACCAGCTCTGCTGCTCTTTTTAAAACGGTAACCGTGTTGCTGATGTCAATACCTTTTTCAAAACGTGCAGCAGCATCGGTTCTTAAACCATGAAATACAGAAGTTTTTCTAATCCCTACCGGATCAAACCAGGCACTTTCTAAAAAAATATTCTTAGTTTCTTTGGTTACACCGCTTTGCGCACCACCATATACTCCCGCAATACACATGGGAGTTTCTGCATTGCATATCATCAAATCTTCTGCAGATAATTTTCTTTCTTTACTATCCAGGGTAATAAACACCGTTCCTTCCCGCAGTTTTTTTACAATAATTTTATTGCCTGCAATTTTTTCTGCATCAAATGCATGCAGGGGCTGGCCGGTTTCGTGTAAGATAAAATTGGTAATATCTACAATATTGCTGATAGGCTTTAAGCCTATACTTATTAATTTTTTCTGCAGCCATTTTGGGCTATCCGTAACCGTTATATTGCTTATGCTTATACCTGTATACCGCCTGCAGGCTTCACTATCTTCAATGATTACATCTATAGGTTTGCCAGCACTATCAGTTTTAAAACTGTTTTTATATGGCAGTATAACCGTGGTGGCTTTTTTATCATGATGGCTCAGGTAAGCACAAACGTCTTTTGCCACACCCAGGTGGCTCATGGCATCCATACGGTTTGGTGTAAGGCCAATTTCAAAAATATAATCTTCGTATAGTTCAAATAAAAAAGCAGCAGGTTTTCCTATGGGCGTATCCTGAGGCAAAATCATAATGCCATCGTGGCTGATGCCCATACCTATTTCATCTTCGGCACATATCATCCCATTGCTTTCAGCTCCTCTTATTTTCGCTTTTTTTAAAGTTATGGGTTCGCCTGTGGAAGGGTAGAGGGTAGCGCCAACAGTAGCAAGTATTACTTTTTGGCCCACAGCTGCATTGGGTGCACCACATACCACCTGCAGTATTTCTGTTCCGGTGTTTACTGTTGTAATTTTTAGTTTATCAGCATCCGGGTGTTTTTCGCAGGATACTATTTCGGCAGTTATTAATCCCCTTAAGCCACCAGGTATGCTTTCATATTTTTCCAGGCTCTCCACTTCCAGCCCTATGGAGGTAAGTATTTTACTCAGTCTTTCCGGCTCAATTTTTAGAGGCAGGTATTCACTCAACCAGTTATAAGAAATAATCATCTATTATAGTTATTTGGGGAGCAAAGATAGTTTTTTACCGTTTATCAGTACATGCAAAAGACCTACACATTTGCTAAGTACAGGAAGCTAATTATTTGCCCTCAATTTTGCAACAGCACATAAAAAATGAACGGTGCACAAAAAGAAAAATACCCTTTTGTTTTTGTTGATAAAAAGCCAAAAAATTAAATACAGTTGGCTTATGCTATGTGCATACCACTGTTTATAAGAGGTGAATAAACTACATTTGCAGGTGGATATCGGGTGTATAATCTGTATTTAAAAGTTGATAACAACGATATGTTAACTAAACATTACCGATTACCCTTTACCTTAGTCGCCCGGCACTACTTTAAGCAGGTAATGATAAATGATATTTTTAAAAAGAAATGATCATTTCAAAAACTCGTTTATGTATGGCCGTTAGGATAAAAATTTTTTATAAAAATAAAGGAACATTTAAAGAGAGATGGAATTTACTAACCTTAATAAAGACAGAAAAGCAAGAAGAAAAAGTCCTGTAGATCTAAGCAGCATGGTGTTTGGCAAAATACCACCACAAGCCAAAGAGCTGGAAGAAGCCATTCTTGGTGCCATCATGTTGGAGAAAAGTGCATTTGATACCGTGATAGAAATTTTAAAACCAGAATGTTTTTATGTAGATGCGCATCAGAAAATTTTTAAAGCCATGCAGGGCCTGGCTATTAAAAGTTTGCCGATAGATATGCTTACCGTGGTAGAAGAATTAAAACTTCGGGAAGAACTGGAGATAATAGGAGGGCCTTATTATGTTACCAAATTAACCAACGCTGTGGTATCGTCTGCCAATATAGATGCCCACTCCAGAATTGTACTGCAAAAATTTATTCAGCGGGAACTTATCCGCATAAGCGGAGAAATTATAGGCGATGCCTACGAAGACAGCACAGATGTTTTTGATTTGCTGGACAGTGCCGAAGGAAAATTATTTGAAATTACCAATAATCACCTGCGCAAAAATTTTGATGATATAGATTCTGTACTGGTTAAAACTTTTAACCGTATTGAGGATATGCGTAACCGGCAGGATGATATAACCGGCGTACCTACCGGTTTTCCTACACTGGATAAAATTACTTATGGCTGGCAGCCCACCGATCTTATCATATTGGCAGCCCGGCCCTCGGTAGGTAAAACAGCTTTTGCCTTAAACCTTGCCCGTACTGCAGCCCTGCATCCTACAAAACCTACGGCCGTAGCTTTTTTTAGCCTGGAGATGAGCAGCAGCCAGCTGGTGCAGCGTATTCTTAGTGCAGAGAGTGAGATATGGTTAGAAAAAATTGCAAGAGGTAAACTGGAAGAGCATGAAATGAAGCAACTGTACAAGCGGGGCTTTGACAGGCTGAGCAAAGCACCAATTTTTATTGACGACTCTGCAGCACTGAATATTTTTGAACTGCGGGCCAAGTGCCGCCGCTTAAAAAACAAACATAATGTAGGCATCATTATTATAGATTACCTGCAGCTCATGAGCGGCAGTGCAGACCGCAACAGCAACAGGGAGCAGGAGATAAGTAAAATTTCCCGTGATTTAAAAAGCCTGGCTAAAGAACTGCAGGTGCCTATTATAGCATTGAGCCAGCTTAGCCGTGAGGTAGAAAAAAGAAAAGAAGGAAACAAAATGCCACAGTTGAGTGATTTGAGAGAGTCGGGTGCTATAGAGCAGGATGCGGATTTGGTAATGTTCCTGTACAGGCCCGAATATTATGAGGTAACCACCGATGAATTTGGCGAAAGCAACAAAGGAGAAACCCATGTAAAAATTGCCAAGCACAGAAATGGTAGTTTGGAAACCATTAAACTGAAAGCATTGCTGCATATACAAAAATTTGTAGAAGAAGATAGCGGCGATTTTAATACAGGTGCAGTTCCGGGCGGCGGAAACTGGAAGCCTGTATCTGGCGGTGGCGGAGATGATGGCGCAAGAATGTATATTCAAAAAGGCAGTAAAATGAATGATGGCAGTTTTGATGATGAGGCACCTTTTTAATTAATAATTTTTTAATTGATAATGGAGAATGATTGTGCTAAAAATCATTCTCCATTTTTATTTTACTTATGTTTGAATCGGCAAATGAAACTACCATTATTTTATAAACCAGATATTAGTCTTAATGATGAGAAGGTAATGCTGGATGAGCCTGCCAGTAAACACATCATACAGGTGCTGCGTATGCACTCAGGAGAACAACTGCAATTAACTGATGGGAAAGGAAATTTATTTACCGTACAGATTAAGGATGATAACCGGAAAAAATGCCTGGTAACCATTATACAAACTTCCGAAATCCAGCATTCAAAATCCAACATTATAATTGCTATTTCTCCGGTAAAAAACAACAGCCGCTTTGAATGGTTTTTAGAAAAAGCTACAGAAATTGGGGTGGCACAAATTGTTCCCCTCATTTGTGAGCGCACCGAAAAGCAACATTTTAAATACGATAGAATGAACAGTATCCTGGTAAGTGCTATGCTGCAATCGCAACAGGTATGGTTACCAAAATTGCAGGAGCCAAAAAAGTTTACGGAGTATATAAAGAATATTAAGGATAATGCAGCAATACAAAAATTTATTGCACATTGCCAGGATGAAACCAGTAAAGTACAACTTAGCACTCAACTCATCAACCGCTCAAACAATCAACTCATTCTCATAGGCCCGGAAGGAGATTTTACTAAAACTGAAATTGAAACCGCCCTGAACAATAATTTTACAGCCGTGGCTTTGGGCAATACCAGGCTTCGTACAGAAACCGCCGGCATAGTAGCTGCCAGCCTGTTGTGTAATATTTAGCGGGCAGTATCGTCGCTAAGTATACCTGTATTCTCGTTCTCCATCATAGGATCATTAAGTTGTACAATCCTGCGTTTTTTCTGCCGGTACTGTTTTCTTCCCAAGGGCTCATCTATTACAAAGATTAAATATTTATTAGGTAGCGTTGCTCATCTATAATGCCTGCCGCATATTTGATTTTTTTTCTTCCTATGAAAATAATTCACGCCCGCCAGTTATTTTCTATAAGCATTATAGTTACATTTCTATATTTAATAGAACCCTTTCTACAAGCATATGATAGTATCTAAAGCAAATGCTGTTTAAACTAAGTAGTATTACTTAGAAAACAATTTTAAGCTCTATAATTTTTAAGGATAATCTACTTTTTTTATTCATTTCACGTTGAATAGTTGAATAATATTTTATCAAACAAATCACAAAATCCAATGAAAAAAAAGTTTTTAACCATGGCTGTCTTAATGATGGCTTTTGTAACAGGTTCTTTTGCACAGTCCACTGCCTACGCAAGTACAACAGCAGTATTGGTTACGCCAATTGCTATTTCTAAAACTACCGATATGCATTTCGGTACAGTAGCATCAAGCGCAACAGCCGGTACAGTAGTTCTGGATTATGCTGATGGCCGAACTGCTACAGGCGGTGCAAGCTTACCTGCCGGCAGTACTACACAAACAACTGCAGTTTTTGCAGTTAC
>JAYVGA010000486.1:0-2736 GCA_043772635.1 Chitinophagaceae bacterium | reverse complement strand
TGTTTGTTGTTTGTTGTTTGTTGTTTGTTAAATTCAACAATCTCTGCTGCTGCTGCTGGTGTTTTAAATCCGGCAAATTGAGCAGCCTGTACTTCAATACCAAAAGTGTTGTATTTTTTTAGTGATATGTTCTTTTGTATATCCATTTTTAATTCTCATTTTAAACTCAACAATTAAAAGTCTGCATTAGCAAATTAGCCAATTAATTAGTATCCACATCTGCAATCATCGTCACACTCTTAAACTGTTTTTGTGAAAGCAGTAAATTAAAATGATTGCGGATCACTTTTTTGTATTGCTGAATTTGTTTCATATCCAATGGGAATTTTACCAGCAGCTCCATTAAATATTGATTCCTGATACGGCCTACCACCGGGGCAGCAGGGCCAACAACAAACTCATTCAAATCTTTGTGCAATGCATTTGTCAATTGCTGTGCTGCTTCATTTACCACTTCTTTTGATTTATGTTTTAACGTGATCTTTATGATGCGGCTGAATGGTGGATAAAAAAATTGCCGCCTGTTTTCTAATTCATAAGCATACATTTTTTTATAATCATGCTGCTGTACAAATTTTAATACGGGGTGATTTACCTGTGTGGCCTGTATCAATACTTTGCCCTGCACATCCTTTCTGCCTGCCCTGCCGCTCACCTGCTCCATCAGTTGAAACGCTCTCTCATTAACCCTGAAATCAGCAAAGCTTAAAAGACCGTCTGCATCCAGTATCCCAACCAGGCCCACCTTTTCGAAGTCAAGTCCCTTCACCACCATCTGTGTACCTACCAATAAATCTATCCGCTGCTCTTCAAATAATTTTATTAAACTGTCATGTGCATTTTTTCCCCTTACCGAATCCACATCCATTCTCGCCACTTTCATAGAAGGAAATTCAGCTTCAATCATTTCCTCAATTTTTTCTGTGCCAAAATTTTTCTCCATCCAGTTCACAGAACCACATGCCGGGCATTCAACCAACTTGGGGTAAGTAGTACCACAATAATGACATTGTAGTTTGTTAGAAAACTTATGCAGTGTTAATGATACATCGCAATTCTTACATTGAGGTAAGTACCCACAGGTTCCGCAAATCAAATAAGGTGAATAGCCTCTCCTGTTTTGAAATAAAATTACCTGCCTACTATCAGCCACGGTTTTTTCAATGGCTTCTTTTAATTGCGGTGATATCATCACTTTACCTTTCTGAGCCACTTTTCTTGTATCTATTATTTCAATGGTGGGTAATAAAATACCGCCATATCTCTCATTCAATTCTACCAAACCATATTTACCTTTTTCTGTATTGTAATAGGTTTCAATGGATGGGGTAGCACTACCCAGCAAAACTTTTGCACCAAATAAGGATGCATAATATACAGCAGCATCTCTTGCATTGTACCTGGGTGCAGGATCCTGTTGTTTGTAAGAGCTGTCGTGTTCTTCATCTACTATTATCAATCCCAAGTCTCTAAACGGCAGCAGCAGGGCACTGCGGGCTCCCAGCACAATTTTTACTTCGCCGGTTCTTATTTTATTCCAGAGTTCTATGCGCTCGTGGTTATTAAATTTAGAATGATAGATAGTAATGTTGCCGCCAAAATGTATCTGCAGTCTTCTTATCAGTTGTGCCGTTAATGCAATTTCAGGCAATAAATACAACACCTGTTTTCCTTTTTTAAATTCTGCTTCTATCAGTTTTATATACAGCAATGTTTTACCACTACCGGTAACCCCATGCAGCAGGCAAACATTTTTATCTACAAAACTTTCCCTCACTAAGGCAAGGCATTCTTCCTGCTTTGCGCTCAGCTCAAAATTAATATGCACATCTTTGGGCAGCGTAGGTATGCGGTCCACACTTCTTTTTTCTATGATGAGCATATTTTTTTCTGTCAATCCCTTTAATTGTGCAGCAGAGGCTCCTGATTTTTTTAGCAGGGCCGCCTGTATTACGTCGCCTTCTGTTTTTTGCAGGTGCAAAAAAGCCAGCAGTAATTCCATTTGCTTGGGTGCGCCCTTCCATTCATTCAGCACTTTGCTCAGTGCTTCTTCTCCCTGGTATTGCGGATGCAGCAATACATAGTTTTCTTTTTTAATCTTATACCTTTCGCTCAGTTCTTCCCAAATAAAACAAACATTTTTATCAATCAGTTTTTTTATAACCGGATATACATGCGTAGCATCTAATAGTTGCTGCACTTCTGTAAGCTGCAATTGTTTTTTTATCAGCAACGCTTCTGCCACCACAAATTCTTCATTGCCAAGGTTGTTAAAATCTTCGCCTATCTCTTCATTATAAATTAAAATAGTTTCGCTGCTCAGTTTAAAATTAGCAGGCAGGGCTGCGGCCATTACTTCCCCTTCTGTACACATATAGTACTGGCTCATCCATTCCCACAATTTTAGTTGCTGTGGATACAGAAGCGGCGCATCGTCCAGTACATTTAAAATTGGCTTGGTGTTATATTCAGGTTTTTTGGTAAGTATCGTTTTAATAATACCTGCATACTTTTTATTTTTTCCAAAAACTACTTCTACTCTGCAGCCCGGCAATGCCCGCTGCAGTAAATGTGCCGGCAACGAATAAGTGTAAACCTGTGGCAATGCCAGTGGCAAAATGATGGCCGCCCATTGTGTGGGTTCATCGCCGGTAAATATTATTTCGTTTTCATTGGCCATTCATTATTATTTTATCCAGGCTGCATTATATTTTATTAGCCCTGCTTCCATTAAAT
>JAYVGA010000485.1:0-4468 GCA_043772635.1 Chitinophagaceae bacterium | reverse complement strand
ACGAAACCCACAAACTATCAACATTTGTTAATTTTTTTTTCCCTTATCCAGACTGGGTTTCAGCCGATTGTGGAATGTTTCGCCTATGAATTGTCATGTAGTTGTAACAAGTGTTTTAGCTTAAACCCCATTGTTAAATTCTGTATATTTTTCACAAAGTTTTGCTGCACATTTGCAATATGTTTAAAAAATTGCAGCGTAAATGGAAAGTAAGCGGTACCAACCTGTTACTTATCCTTATCACTTTTGCCCTGGGTGGCAGTATATGTGGTTATGCCGGCCGTAAAATAATGGTGCTATTGGCTGTAAAAAAAGGGGCGTTGTGGGTAATCATATATATTATTATACTCACCATCATTTGGCCGGCTTGTGTATTGCTTACCAGTATACCTCTTGGGCAGTTTGTTTTTTTTAAAAAATATATTTCTAAACTGGTGGCCAGGTTTAGCGGAAGGAAGGGACAGTTCAAAGTCGGCAGTTCAGAGTCGGCAGTTCAAAATTCTAGTGTTCAGGAGGCAGTGGGCAATGGTCAATGCCTGCCCCAACATTTATGTAGGGGGTCAATAGTCAATGAGTCATTAGGTCAAAAGTCAATAATGGAATTACAAAGCAGGGATAACGAAGCCAAAGTAAACCTGGCCATATTTGCCAGTGGGGCAGGGAGTAATGCCCAAAAAATTATTCATCATTTTAAAAATAACCCTGCTGTAAAAATTGTACTTATAGTTTGTAACAAACCCGGAGCAGGGGTATTGAAAATTGCAGGGGCTGAGCATATTGATACCTTAATAATAGAGAAGCATCGCTTTTATAATGAAGATGCCTATATAAATGAATTAAAAAAATATAGCATAACCCATATTATTCTTGCAGGTTTTTTATGGAAGATACCTGCGGCCATTATAAAAGAATGGCCTGCTGCAATTATTAATATACACCCTGCACTCCTGCCAAAATACGGCGGCAAGGGCATGTATGGTTTGCGGGTACACGAAGCCGTAATAACCAATAAAGAAAAAGAAAGCGGCATAAGCATTCATTATGTAGATGAGGTATATGATCATGGGGCCATTATACTGCAGGCCCGCTGCCCCGTTACGGAAACAGATACGCCACAATCGCTGGCAGAAAAAATTCATGTACTGGAACACCAGCATTACCCGGCGGTAATTGAAGAAGTGATAAAAGCAAAAACCCCGTTAAATAAAACAGCCGCCAATCATTCTTAAAAATACTTGCCTGATATTACGGCCTAAAACAAACTTTGCATTTGCGTACAACTTTACTTTTATTATTTTTTTGCACTGGCTGTATTACACTTCGGGCACAGCTTACCGTTAGTGGCACCGTGCTGGATAAAAGTAAAATAAACAGGGTAGAAAATGTGCGGGTGCTTAGTACCGGCGGTATGTTTACCACTACCGACAGCATGGGCAGGTACCGCATAGCAGTAAAACCCGGCGACTCCCTATCTTTTGTATATAAAAATAAACCTACGCAGCCTTTTGCTGTAAATACCATTGCAAACATGCAGCAGTTTGATATATCCCTGCATTTAAATATAGAGAGTAAATACAGCCTGTTAAAAGAAGTGGTGGTTTATTCTAAAACCCACAAACAGGATTCGCTGGAAAACCGGCAGACTTATGCCAATGTGTTTGAATATACAAAACCTGGCATCTCTACTTCTATAGTGCCGGGTGGTGGCGTAGGTGCCGATGTAAATGAACTCATTAATATTTTCCGGTTTAAAAGAAACAAAAGATTAAAAGCTTTTCTGCACCGCTTGGAAGAGCAGGAGCAGGAAAAATATGTAAGCTATCGTTTTAATAAAATAATTGTAGGCCGCATCACGGGTTTATCTGGCCAGAGGCTGGATAGTTTTTTGGTTTGGTACCGGCCCGGTTACGAGTTTACGCAAATGAGCGGCGACCTTGTTTTTAATCAATACATTTTAAATGCTTCGTACCAGTTTAGAAAAATTATGCCGCTGGGTGAAGGGAAGAAAGAAGAGCTGCCCTGAATAATGAAGCCTGCATTTGCTTTAGTAAGTTCTCCAATATTTTTTTTCTTTTAATTAATTCCTTTTTGTATTCCTCAACGGTTGTTGGTATCTTATGTTTTGTTAGCAATTAATTTTCTTATTGTTATCCCATTAAAACATTTACCAAAATGAAAAAAAATTTCTTTTTACTTCCCCTCTTGTTTTGCCTGGTATCGGTTTATTGCCAAACAACCCTTATAAAAAATGTAACGGTTATAGATGTGAACAGCGGCAAGGCTTTACCCGGCTATGCTGTTCTCATCGGCAACGGAATAATAGAGCAGGTAGCACCTACAAAAAAAATAAAAGCTGCTGCCGGCGCAAAAGAAATAGATGGCACCGGAAAATTTTTAATGCCTGGTTTGGCAGATGCGCATATCCATTTTTTTCAATCGGGAAGTTTATATACCCGGCCCGATGGCCTTGATCTGAGAAAAAAATATGCCTATGAAAAAGAAATTGCTTTTGGTAAAACCAATGCCGCCGATTATTTAAGCAGATACCTGCGCATGGGCATTACCACTGTGATAGATGTGGGCGGGCCTTTTTATAATTTTACTATCAGGGATTCTGTAGCTGCTGATATGTTGGCTCCAAATGTACTGGTAACAGGCCCTTTGTTTTCTATGGTGGACAGGCCAGAGCTGGGCGATGATAAACCCATTATTAAAATAACCAGCAATGCACAGGCAGACTCCTTGCTGCAAAAAATGCTGCCTTATAAACCCGACTTTATAAAAATATGGTACATAGCAGGCCCTTCTATGCCGGCAGAAAAAAACTTTGAACTGGTAAAATATATTGGAGAACAAACGCACAGAAACGGATTGAAACTTGCCGTGCATGCAACAGAATTAAAAACAGCACAACTGGCTGTAGAAGCGGGAGCAGATATTTTAGTGCACAGTATTGATGATGCAATAATACCCGATGATTTTATAAAACAGTTATTGCAAAAAAAAGCAACGCTTATTCCTACACTAATTGTTGGCGGAAATTATTATAAAGTTTTTTCCGGGCACCCGGCCAATCATCCGCAGGATCTTGCCTGTGCCAATGCATTTGCTTACGGCACACTTACCGATGCAGAAGCCATGACAGAAAAAGAAATGCCGCCTGTGCTTAAATTTTTACGAAAGAACGGCATACCAGCAGCCGAAAAAAAATCAGATTCTATTGCTGCCCTCAACCTTATTAAACTGGTAAATGCAGGAGTTAATATTGCTGCCGGTACAGATGCAGGCAATATTGGTACACAACATGCCAGCTCTTACCTGCAGGAGCTGGAAGCCATGCAGCAAACCGGCATGAGCAATGCGGCAATATTAAAAGCAGCTACCATAAATGCAGCCATTGGTTTTGGCAAACAAAAAATTTGGGGCAGTATAGAAAAAGGCAAAAAGGCAGATATGGTTTTGCTGAATAATAATCCTTTGGCATCTTTACAAAATCTGCTGCAGATAGAAATGGTTATTAAAAACGGAAATATTTTAATGCCCGATTCTATTGTTAAAGAATTGCCGGAAGCTATTGTGCAGCGCCAACTGAATGCATACAATGCCAGGAATATAGATGCATTTATGAATACCTATGCCGATGATGTGGAGCTGTATACTTTTCCCAACAAACTTTTATCAAAAGGAAAAGAAGCTATGCGTAAAAATTATGAAGGCATGTTTAAAAATGTTCCCAATCTGTATTGCCAGATCGTAAACCGCATAGCAAACGGTGCAGTAATTATAGACAAAGAAAAAGTGAGGTTTGGAAAAGATTTTTTAGAGGCCGTAGCTATTTATGAAGTGGCAGATGGAAAAATTAAAAAAGTAACGTTTATACAATAAAATTTTTATGAAAAAATATTTCCTCGGTTTTTTATTGCTGCCTTTACAGCTGCTTGCCCAGCCATTTAATAAAACAGAAATAAGCCGCTGGCAGCAGCAGGCCAAAAACATAACCATTATAAGGGATAATTATGGTATACCGCATATTTATGGTAAAACAGATGCCGATGCAGTGTTTGGTTTACTGTATGCCCAATGCGAAGATGATTTTAAAAGAGTGGAGATGAATTATATTGAAAAACTGGGGCGGCTGGCAGAAGTAAAAGGCGAAACAGAAATTTATAACGACCTGTACCTGCGGCTGCTGATAGACAGCACCGATGCCATTGCAGATTATAAAATAGCTCCGCCCTGGTTAAAAAAATTATTGCAGGCTTATGCCGATGGTATTAATTATTACCTGTATAAAAATCCGGGAGTAAAACCTACATTGCTTCATCGTTTTAAGCCATGGTATCCTTTGCTGTGGACGGATGGAAGCATTGGCGCCATAAGCACCGGCGGCATTAGTGCAGAAGAAGTAAAAAATTTTTACAGCGGCAGTAATAAGGCATTTAGTTATCAACCAAAACCATTTGAAGAG
>JAYVGA010000484.1:0-3124 GCA_043772635.1 Chitinophagaceae bacterium | reverse complement strand
AAGAAATTGATTTATATGCACAGAGAAGCCAGAATTTTAAGTACCTTTTCGATAGCAAAACCAACCTGATGCAGGGGAAAAATAAGGATGGTTCATTTCAAAAATTATTTAACCCGTTTAAGTGGGGCGATGCTTTTACAGAAGGCAATAGCTGGCATTACAGCTGGAGTGTTTTTCATGATATAGCAGCTTTGAAAAAATTAATGGGCGGCAATACAATGTTTATAAAAATGCTGGATAGTGTTTTTGCTATGCCACCGGTTTTTGATGAAAGTTATTATGGAAGTACCATACATGAAATAAGGGAAATGCAGGTAATGAATATGGGGCAGTATGCACATGGCAATCAGCCCATACAGCATTTTATTTATTTATACAATTATGCAGGCCAGCCCTGGAAAACGCAATACCGTATAAGGGAAGCTTTAAACAAATTGTATAAACCCACGCCCGATGGTTATTGTGGCGATGAAGACAACGGGCAAACTTCTGCCTGGTATGTTTTTTCAGCCATGGGTTTTTACCCTGTTTGTCCGGGTACCAGTCAATATGTTTTAGGTGCACCCCTGTTTAAAAAAATAACCATCAGATTAGAAAACGGAAATCAGCTGTTGATACAAGCACCTGCCAACGATGATAAAAATATTTATGTACAAAAACTAATGATTAATAAAATAGCTGTTGATAAAAACTGGATCGATCATTTTGATTTATTAAAAGGGGGAACCTTACAATTTTTAATGGGGCCGGCACCAAATAAAAGAAGAGGAACAAAAGAAGAAGATGCGCCATATTCATTTTCAAAAGAAAAAGATTAAATTATTTATTTAAAAAAATATGTGTTTAAATAAAAGAATAAATAAACGTATTAATATGGTAGAGAGAAATAAAAATTTAAAATACTGGCTATATGAAATCTAAATTTTTTATTGTTACCATTTTGTTGCTGGCCACAGTTGTATGCTGGCTTGCCTGTATGCATACCAGTGATAGCGCCACCGGTGCCATGCCTGCTACGGTGAGTTACAATTTTCATATCCGCCCCATTTTATCTGATAAATGTTTTAAATGCCATGGGCCCGATGTAAACAAAAGAGAAGCTGGTTTACGACTGGACATTCCCGACTCTGCTTTTGCGCCATTAAAGGAAACGAAGGGCGCTTTTGCATTGGTAGCTTTTAAACCTGAAGAATCAGAATTGTATAAGCGCATTAGTTCTACAGATACTTCTTACCAAATGCCTACACCTTCTTCGCATCTTGGTGTTTTATCGCCCCACGAAATTGCACTCTTTAAAAAATGGATTAACCAGGGCGCAAAGTATGAGCCACATTGGGCATTTGTAAAACCGGTAAAAGCACCTTTGCCGGTGATAAAAGAAAAAGAGCATGCTGTAAATGAAATTGATTATTTCGTTTTTAATAAACAGGAACAGGTGGGTCTTTTGCCAAATGAAGAAGCAGATAAAGAACGTTTATTAAAAAGGCTTTCCCTTGATATTACCGGCCTGCCGCCATCAGAAAAAATGATGGATGTGTTTATGGAAAATAAAAATACGAATGCCTATGAAGCTGCTGTTGACAGTATGTTAGCCTCTGTGGCTTATGGCGAAAAAATGGCCGTTCACTGGCTGGATGTAGCCCGTTATTCTGACAGCTATGGCTACCAGGATGATAATATAAGAACACAATGGGCATGGCGGGATTGGGTGATTTACGCCTTTAATAAAAACCTTCCCTACAACCAGTTTTTAACCTGGCAGATAGCCGGTGATATGCTGCCCAATGCTACCAAAGAGCAAATACTGGCCACTGCTTTTTTCCGCAATCATAAATACACAGAAGAAGGTGGCGTAGTGCCTGAAGAATACCGCATTGAATATATTCTGGATAAAACAAAAACATTTGGTAAGGGTATTTTGGGGTTAACAACAGAATGTGCACAATGCCACGATCATAAATACGATCCCATTTCTCAAAAAGATTACTACCAGTTATTTGCATTTTTTAATAATACAAAAGAAGTGGGCTACGAAGGAGATGTAAGTGTTTCAAAGCCGGCAAAAATGCCGGTGCTTACCATTGATGATGCAGAGGCAAAAAATATTTTATCGTTCATAAATAAAAAGGATACCGGCAATCTTATGGTTTCTGTAATGGGCGAAAGAGATACGCTGCGAAAAACGTTTATCCTTAACCGTGGGGTGTACGATCAGCCTGGTGCAGAAGTATCTGCAGCGGCACTAAAATCTGTAATGGCATTTGATACCATCAATACATCCCGTAACAGGCTTGGCCTTGCTGCCTGGACGGTTGATAAAAATAACCCCCTTACCGCCCGTGTTTTTGTAAACCAAATATGGCAGGAAATTTTTGGCAGGGGGCTTGTAAAAACTTCCGGCGATTTTGGTATGCAGGGAGAATTGCCTACTCACCCAGAATTACTGGATTGGCTGGCTGTAGATTTTATGGAACATGGATGGAATATTAAACGGCTCTTAAAACAAATTGTGATGTCGGCCACCTACCGGCAGTCATCTGCAATAAATGAAAAAAATTATAAAAAAGACCCGGAGAATATTTACCTGAGCCGTGCCCCACGCCAAAAAGTAAAAGCAGAATTTGTAAGAGATATTATTTTATACAGCAGTGGATTGATGGTTAATACTGTTGGTGGCCCAAGTGTAAAACCCTATCAGCCAAAAGGCCTGTGGGAAATGGCCAGTTCGGGCAGGGGGGTATTGGCTACTTATAAACAAGACAAGGGAGACGCATTGTACCGGAGAGGAATGTACACATTTATAAAATTAACTGTGCCGCCACCAAGTATGATATTGTTTGATGCCAGCAACAGAGACCAGTGCGAAGTGAAACGTTCACAAACAAATACTCCTTTACAGGCGTTGATGATGATGAATGATCCTACAGTGCTGGAAGCCTCCAGGGTATTTGCACAAAAGCTTATGGAAGAAAATACTTCGGCAGAAGAGAAAATAAAAAAAGCATTTCACCGCATCATTTGCAGGGTGGCAGGCAGTAAAGAAAATACTATTTTAAAAACGTATTATGACGACCAGCTGCAGCAATTTAAACAACAACAACTGGATGCGGCTGCCACATTAAAT
>JAYVGA010000483.1:0-6493 GCA_043772635.1 Chitinophagaceae bacterium | reverse complement strand
GTAACACTGCAAAACGAGCCTGCTGAAGAAACTCCTACTGTTGCAGCAGTTGCACCCTCACCAATAAAAAGGGCTGCTCCGCAAAAAACAATAAACAGAAACAATAATAATAATAGAACATACGATAACAATCAAACAGCGCCACCAGTTGTGGTAAATAATCCTGCTCCAGCACCTGCACCTGCACCTGTAGTAACACCCACACCCACTACTACCGGAACAGAAACAACAGCAGGTACGGGCACAACAGGAACCACAGAAGCAGAAAAAGTGCCGGCTAAAAAAACAGGTATGAGCAAAGGTGCACAGGGCGCTATTATTGGTGCGGTTGGCGGTGCTGCAGCTGGTGCAGTAATAACCAAAAAAGGTAAGGGTGCTGTTATTGGTGGTATAATTGGTGCAGCAGGTGGCTACATCCTTGGCCGTAAAAAAGATAAAGCAGATGGAAGAGTAAGTAATTAAAAAACCATTCTTTATACAACATAAAAAGCCCCGGTAAATCCGGGGCTTTTTTATTTAATTTTATTCAATTAGTTTTTAGTCATCAACTGTGGGCGGTTGTATATTTCGGCTACAGCCTGTAATTTTTTTGATACCGGATTTATTTTCTTTTTACTGTTTAAAAAATCTACTACTTCCGGATGATTTTTTACCAGCTCTGTAAGCAACTCAGGGGTATAGGCAATAATTTTTCCTTCAGTACCGGATTGAATAAATAATTCATCCACAGCTTTTGTGCCATTAAAATATTTTTTGCAATACACATTTAAATTGCCTTTTGCAATTCTTACTGCAAAGCCGGGCAATGTTTCTACCGCTACTTTACTGCGCCGCCCTCTTTCTATATTACCTGGCCATATAGCATAATGATCTTTATTCTGGTAAGCTTTTATAGCGGCACCATATATTTTTATATTTCCGTTTGCCAAAAGATGCGGGGTAATAAACATGCCAGTTACCAGCTGCAAACTTGTATAATGTTCAATGCTGCCATCTGCTTTTTGTACAAAACAATCTGCAGTATTTTCTTTGGCATTTTTAAAGGTAGATGTACGGTCAGCCTGTGTTTTTTTTACGGTGGTGCATGCACTCATGAGGGTTACTATGTATAATAACATCAGGATAAGGGGTAAATTTTTTTTCATAATTATGGATTATTAGGATTTAGAGTAAAACGGAATGAGTAACGTTTTATTGCCATCTATATTGAAAAATATTGAGGCTTATATCCCTTATAAATACCAATTCATATCATCTGCCAGAGAAAGATAGATAATTTGCCCTGCTGATAATTGCCTGTTACCGGTTTGTACTTTAAGCAACTGCTGCCCCGCCATTACATCTGCCATGTAATAGCTCCCCCTGAATGAAATATGCTGCACCGTTGCCCTTACTGAATGCTCTTCTTTTGCATTAATATTTATTTGCTCAGGCCGTATAAATAATTTTCGTTTATCAGTGTAATCTCCTGTAACTGCCATGGAAAAAGGGTTTAAGCCATCTATTAAATTGTATTCTCCAAACAATGCAGCACAGTATTCATTAATGGGTTTATAATAAATTTCTGCCGGTGCTGCTTTCTGCAGTATCGCTCCGTCTTTAATTATAATAATGGTATCTGCCCAGGCAAGAATATCTGCTGCATCATGCGATACCATAATACAACTCATTTTTATAAGCCGGGTAATATCATTAATAACATCCTGGATAATTTTTTTATGCCCGGCATCAAGGTTAGAAAATGGTTCATCCAGCAAGAGCAGGCGGGGCGATGTGCTGAGCAGGCGGGCAAGTGCAATACGCTGTTTTTCTCCACCCGAAAGTTCATCGGTCCATCTTTGTAATAAATGGTCTATCCTGCAAATACTATAAATTTCTCTGGAAGCCTTGGGCGGTAATGTACTGGCCATTTCCAGAATTTCATACACCCTGTAATTATTTCGCAATTCAAAATGCTGGCTCAGGTAAGCTATACTTTTATGGCCTGCTATTAACTGTTCGTCCGGGCCTTTCACCTTCATATTATCCAGTAAAATTTCTCCTTCATCGGGCTTAATCAATCCTGCTATAATTTTAAGCAGCGTGGTTTTACCAGAGCCGGTTTCTCCGGCTATAGCTATTTTCTCCAGGGGTTGCTGAGTAAAAAAAATATTTTTTACTGCAGTATCATTGCCTTCCTTTTTACTTATGCCCGATACACTTAACAAAGCCATGATGCGAAAATAGTGAATCAGGTTTTATGATAAGTAAATTTTTGATAATTATCAACCGCATGTTAATCACAAAAGAAGAAATACTTTTAAATAAAAAACTTTGTTCTAATTAAATCTTATTTTTAAAAACATTATAAATAAAATAGCTAAAGCAACTGATATTTGCTTAATGCCAGAAAATTTATTATACGTTGCGTTTGATCCGGTATATGCACATCCCCTGACACATGAGCATCGGTTTCCTATGTTGAAATATGAATTAATACCGGGGCAATTATTGCATGAAGGAACAATAACAGCAGCCAATTTGTTTGCCCCGGTTGCCTGCAGTAACGAAATAGTGTTGCTCACCCATACAGCAGAATATATACAAAAACTGCAGTTACAAACCCTCTGTCAAAAAGAACAAAGGCATATTGGTTTTCCGCAATCACCGCAACTTACCTTAAGGGAATTTATTATTACACAAGGCACTATCAATTGCTGTTATGCTGCCCTAAAATCTGGTGCAGCAGTTAATGTGGCTGGCGGCACACATCATGCTTTTACCAACCGGGGCGAAGGATTTTGTATGATAAATGATTTTGCTGTTGCGGCCAACTACCTTCTGCAGCAACAACTGGTAAAGAAAATTCTTATTATAGATCTGGATGTGCACCAGGGTAATGGCACTGCTAAAATTTTTGAAAATGAAAACCGGGTATTTACTTTTAGTATGCATGGTGCACACAACTATCCTTTTCATAAAGAACAAAGCAACCTGGATATTGGCCTCAAAGATGGTACCGGTGATGCCATTTATTTACCGCTTTTGAGCGATACGCTGGACATGCTGCTAAGAGAAGTAAAACCAGATTTTGTTTTTTATTTATCCGGGGTAGACATACTGGAAACAGATAAGTATGGAAAATTGAAAGTCACATTACAAGGCTGCCGGAAAAGAGATGAAATGGTATTTTTAAAACTTAAGGCAGAAAAAATTCCCTGTGTTACAGCATTGGGCGGCGGCTATTCGGCAGATATAAAAATTATAACCGAAGCACATTGTAATACTTTCCGGCTGGTAAAAGACATTTATGAATTCGCCTGAACCACTCTACTACATAAATTTTACGGGGAAAAATATTTTTTACAATCCAGGCAACCCAACGAACAAAGAATAAGTCTATCTGTTAGTAGTTTATTTTTAGCCATATGCTGCCCATTTTTTAATGGCCAGCATTTTACACAGACCCTGATAAATTGATATATAAAAGCAGGATTTTCTAAAGTGCACTCTTTTTAAAAACATGTAGAGCTGGTATGACAGTCCTAAGTGTTCGTTTAAAACTATGTTTCACTCCTCAGAATTTTCGATATTCTTCAACACAAAAATTTATTTTTTGGTTTGTTGGATACAAAGACAGTTGTAAATAATTATAGCTGCCTGACAAGAAAGAAAAAAAGTCTGCTGTTTCTACAGCGGACTTTTTTATTTTACCTGAATGGATGTTTATAAAATGGATATTATACCGACTATACATTCTTAATGGTCCAACGGTTTTTCTGTAGGCATAATACCATCTAATATTTCAACGCAGTCCTTTGGACTACTCATGAAATATAGATGCTATTACAGTATATCACAAAGATATTTTATCCAGTGGTTTTGAAGTAATCGTGAAAACAGAGGGACTGATGTCTCCTTTATTTACACTAACCGCAGTATAAGTAATTGTGCCCGCTTTGTAGGCATAGCTGTATTGTAATACCACTCCCGGCACTGTGGTAAATGCAGGTTCAACCAAAGGATTTATATGATGCAGTTCTTTAGTGTAATACACTTCCATTTTTCTTCCATCAGCAAGAGTTACAACAGCTTTATAGCATTTATATACAAGGATATTTATACTGTCGCTTTTAAACTCACAAATGCTCTGCTCATATTTACTGTTTAGTGCTTTCCAGCTATCTGCAGTTATTACTTTTTTTTCAGGCTTTTTTACTGATTCTTTAACCCTGTAAATATTATATATACTGTCGTTAACCGGCAAAAAATAAATACTCTCTATTCTCATTAATGATACCAACCTTACCCTTGCTTTTTTTTTAGAGATAAAAATGGTTTTACTGCCACCGTCATACACATCTCCGATACTGGTTTTTTTTTGCCCGGTTTCTACTTTAATATCGTACGAAATTACCAGGTCTGTTGCAGGCAGGCTGTCTGCTACAGGCACCTGTGCTACTGCATCCAGCTTACCAGGCAGTAACAAAAAAATAAAGAATATTTTAAAAATAAAATGCTTCATATTTTAAATAACTTCCTCTTACTTTTTATCAATAATAAATTCTGTAAGATCCATAATATCCAATGCTGTTTTTGAAGTATCTGCATCAAAATACTTTTCATCTTTTTTCTGCCATTTAACAAGTGTAGCTTTTGCTTTTTTTGCTTTTGCTGTGGGCTTTTGTTTTTTGCTGGTCTTGTACATTACTTTCATAAAATCCAGCATCTTATCGCTAACGGTTACCGCAGAATATTTATCTATACTAACCACCATTTTTTTAGCCCCTTTTTCAAGATAAGGCTGCAGCAAATTATAGTTGCAGTTTATTATTGTGTACAGCAAATCATTGTCGGTAAACTTTACAATATTTTCTCCCGGAGGTTTTATCTTTTGGCCATATCCAAATGCCTTTGCATAAAATTTTCTTTCCCTGTCTTTATTTGAATAAGCTGCATTTTCTTTTTGTGGATGCAGAGATTTATCTGTAATAACAGCAACCGTATCGGAGGCGGCCTGCGTTTTTACCATAGCATTGGTTTTACCTGTATCGGCTGGTAAACTTTGAGGCACAGCAACAATTTCTTTTTTTGCAGAAGGGCTAAAAAGATTGCTTTGGTACAATAACCAACCTGCTATAAAAAGCAGCAAAACCGCTGCAGCAGCTTTGTACCTGTTTAATGCAGCCAGTAGCCCGGTTTTACGAACAACAGCATGTGAACCAACAATTTGTTCCTGTATTTTTTGCAGTTGAGAAATGTGCGGTGGTATAGAAAAATCTTTCAGACCATTAAGCCGTATAAAAAAACTACCACCTTCATGCTCCCTTTTTTCTGATGCATGCAATATCCTTTCCAGGAGAAACGCAGGGGGAGTTTCGCCATGTTCTTTTAAACGGTTTAATATGTTTTTTATCGTATCAGGCATTGCTTTTAATAATCATTTCCTTCAATTTTGTTTTTGCCTTTGATAATTGCGATTTGCTCGTACCCTCCGATATGCTCAGCATATCAGCAATTTCTTTGTGTGTGTATCCTTCTACCAGGTAAAGGTTTACAATAATGCGGTAACCATCCGGCATGGTTTGTATCATTTTTACCAACTCATCATTTGATAATTTATCCGGTATCTCGGTGGTACCAATTAATTGGAGGTCTGCATTACTATCCTCATCCACGGTAATAAACCGGTTATTTTTTTTACGGAGAAAATCGAGACAGGTATTTACAAATATTCTTCTTAACCATCCTTCAAAAGATCCGGATCCGCTGTAAGCTCCAAGGCTGCGGTACACTTTAATATAGCCCTCCTGGAAAAAATCATCTGCATCGCCGGAAGAACCTGCATAGCGTTTGCATAAGCTGTACATTTTGCCAGAATGTAATTTATAAATCTGGCTGAATGCCGCATCATCTCCGCCAATAGCTCTTTTAATTAAGACGCTCAAATCAGGCTCGCCGTTGCCCTCTTCGTAATGGTATTTAACTGTGCCGTCAGGCATGGTGCGGTTGTATTGATGTTTAAAAATACATTAATAAAAAAAATATTTTTCGGGCAACCCTTTCATTTTACAATTCGTCAAGCTAAAATATAAAGCAGTAATAGCTTATCCGTTTGCTAATATATAAAATATAATAGCCATTACGGAAACTAATTACTTAAAGGCCTTGCAAAAATCTGAAAAGCCAGCTTTGTAACTCAGGAAAAAACAACTTTCTCAGCTCCGGAAAAAAAATGATTTCTCTAAAGCACCCTCTTTTGGGGGTGCTTTTTTATTTGCACTAAAACACATTCTTTTTACAAAGCAAATAGGGCTGATGATTATAGCAATATTATTCATTTTTAAAATAAAAAAGCTGCAACCATTACAATTGCAGCTTTAAGCGGAGCTTAGGGGCGCCCCATAAAATACCTTTATAATTTTTGCATTTTTCCCTGGTAATTAATTTCTTCATTTTGTACGCTCACATAATATAAGCCTCTTGACAAAACCGGGAGATCATTTAATTGTAT
>JAYVGA010000482.1:0-2502 GCA_043772635.1 Chitinophagaceae bacterium | reverse complement strand
CATTTTGTAAGCAAAGATGCCATGGACATCAAAAGTTTTGGAGAGGCCAATGTGCGCAAATTTTATGAAATAGGAATATTAAGAGATGTGCCTGGTATTTACAGATTAGATTGGGAAAAATTAAAATCACAGGATGGTTTGGGTGCCAAGTCTATAGAAAATTTACAATCAGCCATTGAAGCCAGCAAGCTTCAACCCCTCCACAGGGTCATATTTGGGCTGGGCATACGCTATGTGGGCGAAACCACAGCCAAAACATTGGCACAAAGGCTTAGTAATATTTTTGAATTGGGTAATTACAGCCTTGAAGAATTACAACAACTAAATGATGTAGGTATAAAGGTGGCGGGCAGCATTTATAGTTTCTTTAAAAATACAGACAATATTCAAATCCTTCTTCAATTGCAGGAACTGGGTGTGCAGATGGAGGCAGGTAAAACAGCCACGCAGCAGGGTAACCTTAACGGACAAACGTTTTTATTTACTGGCACGCTTACCCAATTAAAAAGAAGCGATGCCGAAGATATGGTAGAAAAAAATGGCGGTAAAATACTGGGTGGAGTAAGCAGCAAACTAAACTTTCTTATTGTGGGCAGCGATGCTGGCAGCAAACTGGAAAAAGCAAAAAATATTCCAGCGATTAAAATATTGTCTGAAGAGGATTTTATAAAAATGATAAACAGTTAGTAAAATAAAATATTATATTTATACTCACACATCCGGCAAATACCATATCTCCTTTTGAAAAATATTTTCACTATTCCATACATTTTAAAAATGAAGTCATGATTAAAAAAAATGAAGGAGAGGCATGGAAGCAAATTCAGTTTGTGGGCTATAAAAATCTCAGAAAAAAATATGCAGTAAGTAACCAGGGTCGTGCTGCCAGTTATGCTGCAGATATACTGGCCGATGGAAAATTACTCAATGGATCGCTCACTTCTGGTTACTGTACTTTAAACCTTCATGTAGAAAAAGGCAATGGCACCATATATATTCACCGGGAAGTGGCCCGGTTGTACTGTACAAAAAAAACGCCCAGCCATAAATTTGTTATTCATGAGAATCATATTAAAACAGATAATGGTTTTAAAAATTTAACATGGGCTACAATGCAGGAAGTAAGTATTCACCAGCAATCGAGCCCGGAAAAAATTGCTTATAAACAGCGGCAGGCCAACAAATCCAAAGGGTTAAAGCTTAGTGCTACACAGGTAAAAACCATTAAGGGGGCCATCAGCAATCCTAAAAGAAAACTTACCTATAAACAAATGGCAGAAAAATATGGAGTAAGTGAAATGACTTTATACCGCATAAAAAGCGGCGAAAACTGGAGCCGGATCTGATCTGTTATTTATATGCTTTCTATTAAGTTATCCAACACAAATTGGGTAGCTTTTTTTATATTATCACAGCAACCAACAATATTATGATAAAGAAAATAACACTCTCCTTTTTAAAAGCACTAAAACAAAATAATAATAAAGAATGGTTTGAGGTTCATAAAAAAAATTATGATGAGGCCAGAACTGCTTTTATTCAATCCGTAGAAAATATAATTCCATTGCTGGCAAAAATAGATAGAGCCATGGAGAACCTCACTGCAAGAGAATGTATTTTCAGGATAAATCGTGATGTTAGATTTAGTAAAGATAAACGTCCGTACAAACACAATATGTCAGCGTATTTTAACCGGGCTGGTAAAAAAGGTACAGGTGCAGGCTATTACCTGCATATAGAACCAGGTGCCAGTTTTGTAGCAGCGGGCATCTGGATGCCATTAACGGAAGAGCTTTCCAAAATAAGGCAGGAGATAGATTATAATTTTAATGAATGGAAAAAAATTAATGATAACAAAAATTTTAAATCACAATTTATTAATGGTATAGATAAAAATAATAGCCTGGTGCGGCCACCCAAAGGGTACCAGGTAGAAAATGATGCAATAGAATTTTTAAAACTAAAAAGTTTTGTGGTGTCCAGGGTTTTTTCCGATGCAGATATTTTGAGTATAAATTTTGAAAAAGAACTGTGCAAAAGTTTCAGTGCCTCAAAGCCTATGATAGATATTATAAACAGGGGACTGGATTAAAAAAATGGCCAGTGATAAAAATCACCGGCCTTGCTTACCTCTGAAACCACAAGAAAAAAAGTTGAGGATATATATAAATTACAAAATGAAAATCTGTTTAAATGGGATTATTGGTAGATTGAAAAATTCCTTTTGTGCTTTAGATAAGATAATATTGGAGAGGAAGTTTATTTATAGGGCAGACCGTAAAATTAATGTTTTTCTTTAATTTTTATAATTTTTTTTAAAATTTCTGTAAATCCTGCAAAATTTCCCTTTTTGCATTAGCCGTAATCATGTTCATTTTTTGGTTATACCACCACCTTGGCACAGTTTTTTTCATTAAAGTATCTATGCCACGCATTCCAAAAATTTTCCACAAACCATCCATTTTGCCTCCAAAACTTTTTTGCATTGCTCTTAAACTCATT
>JAYVGA010000481.1:0-10098 GCA_043772635.1 Chitinophagaceae bacterium | reverse complement strand
GATAAGCCTGCAATTTGCAAGGTGAAGACAACTTCCACCACTCATTTTCTTTTTTTTCTGAAGTTGGATAAGCCTGCAATTTGCAAGGTGAAGACAACCGTGTATGCTGTGCCATTATCAAAGTTTAGTTGGATAAGCCTGCAATTTGCAAGGTGAAGACAA
The DNA here is from genome assembly GCA_043772635.1 of Chitinophagaceae bacterium. GTDB lineage: Bacteria > Bacteroidota > Bacteroidia > Chitinophagales > Chitinophagaceae > Ferruginibacter. The sequence goes on along the minus strand of JAYVGA010000481.1, from coordinate 9,936 downwards.
CCGCACAGCCAGCTATTTATTTTAGTGGATGGTTGGATAAGCCTGCAATTTGCAAGGTGAAGACAACTGTATGTGAATGTGCATTCGGGGGTGTGCAGTTGGATAAGCCTGCGATTTGCAAGGTGAATACAACCGGTTTATAAAGTACCCTGTTAAAAAAATAGTTGGATAAGCCTGCGATTTGCAAGATGATGACAACTACGCTGGTTGTAAATCATTGCTTCAAAAGTTGGATAAGCCTGCGATTTGCAAGGTGAATACAACTAAAAAAAATACACCCTAAGTATGTACAAGGTTGGATAAGCCTGCGATTTGCAATGTGAATACAACGTGTTTTGCGCCGTGCAGGTAAAGGATATGGTTGGATAAGCCTGCAATTTGCAAGGTGAAGACAACTCATAGGGCTGAATTTTACAAAAAAATCTGGTTGGATAAGCCTGCAATTTGCAAGGTGAAGACAACAATTATTAAATGCATTTAAGCCAGTTTCGTGTTGGATAAGCCTGCAATTTGCAAGGTGAAGACAACTCTTTTTCTTAAGGTAATCACAAAATGGCAGTTGTATAAGCCTGCATTTTGCAAGGTGAAGACAACTCTAAATTTAAGGCTATACAAACCCATATATTCTTATTGCGCTCACAACCACAATTTGGTTATTATATTAGAAGTACAAAAGCAAAACCTTAATTTAAATGCCGTAATTACTCCGGGCTGACGGCCTCCGTCTGACCGACAATCTTGAAACTACGTGCCATACAACAGCATCTTATTGCATGCACCACAATTTGGTATTATATTAGAAGTATAAAAGCAAAACCTTAATATAAATGCCGTTAGAAAATTTTTATACCAACCTGCCAATTGTACGTTTACCCATACACGAAGTATTTGGCCAAAGCCTGTTTGCAGATGTGCCGGCAAGCTGGCATGTGGTAATGACAGATGTAAAAAATTCTACAGCTGCTGTGCAGGCAGGCCGCCACAATGATGTAAACCTGGTTGCTGCCAGCAGCCTGGTGGTAGCATTAAATATAAGCCGGGCAGCAGGTATAGAATTACCATTTTTCTTTACCGGCGATGGAGGTACCATGATAATACCCGAAACTTTACTGCAGGCTGTAATTCAGGGCCTGCACATTCACAATCAAAACAGCATCCGCAATTTTGGGCTGGAACTGCATTTGGGCCACCTGCCGGTACAACAGATAAATGATGCAGGGCATAGCATACAGATTGCAAAGGTTGAATTTTCTAAAGGTTTTAATAAACCCGTGGTGCTGGGTGATGGTTTAAAATATGCAGAAGCAATTATAAAATCTCCCGGTACTGATATGAATGTACCCACGCAAACAAACGATGATTTAAACATGGAGGGATTGGAATGCCGCTGGGATAAAATTAAACCCCCAATGGCAGAAGATGAAATTGTATGTTTTATCATAGAAGCTGCAGAAGCTGCTGCGCAAAAACAAATTTTTGCAGATATCTTAAAGCAGATCAATGAAATTTACGGCAGCCCGGAGCAGCGCAACCCTTTATCTGTAGAACGCCTTAAACTGCTGCTAAGCATTAAAAAAATAAAAAATGAAATGCTGGTAAGGTATGGAAGATGGAAATCGAGATATTTTACCAACAGCTTTATAGAAATGATTATGGGATTTTTGTGGCTCAGATTTAACATGAAAATAAAAAACCACAAAGGAAAAGATTATTTACTGCAGGTAATGAACAATGCAGATACCCTTACTATAGATGGAAGAATAAATACCGTTATTACCGGCATCCCCGAAAAAAGAAACCGCCTGCTACAATACCTGGAACAGCAGGAGCAAAAGGGCCTTTTATTTTATGGGCATCACATCAGTAAAGAAAGCATCATGACCTGCTATATTGAAAACCGGAAAAATAAACATATACATTTTGTTGATGGTGGCGATGGTGGATACACGGAAGCATCTAAAGAATTAAAAAGGAAGCTGAAGGCGTGACGGGTTGATAATTATTTTGTGCAGTTTAAACCGTACAACAAACATAATTGTAAGCATTCATTAACACCCATCTACGAAATAATTTATAAAACAAAACCCCTGACTTTTGGTGAGGGGTTTTATTTTTTTTGAATGCCTTGTTCCGGATGTACTTTTTATTTCATCATCAGGTATACCTCTTTTTTTATTTTCTCAAATTCGTTTTCCATTAATGCTATTGAACCTTCCTTAGTGGCTGACAGGGGTTCCAGGGCAAATGCTACCTCCAGGTAAAGATCGCTCAGCCTGCGGCGATACTTGAACTCATCAAAGAAAACAGTTTGTCTTTTTAATTCTAAAATTTCATGACGCATGCTATCCAGGTTACTATATATTTTTTGCTGCGCTGCTGTTTTAGTGGGTAGTTTTTTAAGCGTTGCCATGGTGTTGTCCATAGAGTCTACCAACAAAGCCAGTTTTTCCTGAAGGCTGTGTAACCGCATGTTTTGCTGATAAAGTTTTTCCATTGTGCCGGCAGAAAATCCTTTTGCATCATTGGGAGTAATATTAATGAACTGCTCGTATGTTTTTCCATTGGCTTTTAAAACTATCCTGTATTTTCCCACGGGCACTTTAGGGCCTACTACACCGGAATAGAACACACTTGATCCTGCCACGAATCCTCCTTTTGCTACTTTTGGAGGGTTGGCATTAAGGGGCCAGTAAACTTTATTCAATCCCTTATTATTGGTACCATTTATATCTTTTATTTTTTTATTGGCAGTATTATATACCTCCAGCTTTACTACATCATTACTCTTTTGTTTTAGGTAATAATTAAAAGCGGGAGCTATGGTTTTTCCTGCCTCCGTCCAGCCAGCCACATTAGACCCGGTAGAAGGGCCCTGCGCTGCAAAATCATATTTAAAAGAAGCAGCAGGAAAAAACAGTACCTCAGCATTAATATCTGCTTTTACCAATTCTCTTAGTGGTTGTAAATCATCTACCACATAAATACCTCGGCCATGCGAAGCAATGAGTAAATCACCCGTTACAGGATGCACCTGTATATCTCTTACTAAATTATACCAGGGCATGTTTTGGTATTTGCTCCTCATCCATTTGCTACCGCCATCCAGCGAAAAGAACAAACCCATTTCTGTGCCTGCAAATAATAATTTTTCATTTTTAATGTCTTCTCTTATTACATGTGCAAAGCCGGTAAATTCCGGTGATGTAAGTCTTTTCCAGTTATTTCCACCATCGCTGCTCATTGCAAAATAACTTGCATGATCGCCATACATGTGATTGTCGAAACTGGCGTACATTCTTTTGGAATTTATTTTAGAAATTTCTATACTGCTTACCCATGCATTTTTTGGTATACCCGCTGCCCATACCTGCGGTGCTTTGTTTGTCCAGGTTTTACCGGCATCGGTTGTAAGCTGCAGGTTGCCATCATCAGTACCTACCCAAATAATACTTTCGTTGGTTGGATGCTGCGTAATGGTAAAAATGGTGCAATGATTTTCTGCGCTGGTGTTATCCCCTGTAATGCCGCCGCTTTCTTCTGTTTTTTGTTTGTTCTTATCATTGGTAGTAAGATCTGGCGAAATGCGGGCCCAGTTTCTTCCATCATCGGTAGACTTATATAAATACTGATTGGCCATGTACAGGTTGTACATAGGCTTGCCGTTTGTTTGTTTTTTTGCAGATGGCCCGGTTACAATCGGTGTGCTCCAGTTAAAGCGATGCTCCTCTTCACCAGCCACTCTTTGGGGTTTTATGGAGAAAGACAAACCAGTGTTTAAATCTATCCGGTTGGCATTACCACCCTGCGATTCTGCAAAAATTATTTTTGAGTTTACGGGGCTGGGCTGCACCCAAAAACCATCACCACCATTTAAATCAAACCAGTCGGCGCTGCTCACACCCCCTGCAGAAGAATTGGCGGCCATCCAGCTTCCATTGTCCTGCAGGCCGCCATACACATTGTACACTGGTTCATTGTCTGCAGCCACATGATAAAATTGTCCTACCGGCAGGCTGTTTAAAAACTGCCAGGAAACTCCTTTATTCAAACTTAAGTAAACACCCCCGTCTGTACCCAGGTAAAGCATATCCGTATTATCAGGATTTATCCAGAGTGCATGATGATCTGCATGGGGTACTGCACCACCAATTACGGTATTACTCCAGGAAAAGCCTCCATCTTTAGAATAAGAAAAGTCATAGGCCGGCCGGTATACTTTTTTTGCATCTTTGGGATCAAATACCAGCGTACTAAAATAAAATGGGCGGGCCGTAATGTTTTCTGTAGCGGCTAACTTTTCCCAACTGCTTCCTTCATCTTTTGATAAATATAAACCGGGAGTGGAAGCTTCTACGATAGCCAATACTTCTGCCGGTTTAGAGGGATTAACTGTTATTACCAATCTCCCCAGGTCACCGGATGGAAGGCCCTGTGTTATTTTATTCCAGGTTTCTCCGCCATCAATGCTTTTGTACAATGCACTACCGGGACCCCCAGAAGCAAAACCAAATGGCTTTCTCCTGAACTGCCAAAAACTCGCCAGCATAATTTTAGGATTAGCTGGGTTGATCGTAACATCTGCACAACCAGTTTCGTTATTTACAAATAATATGTTTTTCCAGGTTTTACCTGCGTCTGATGTTTTATAAAGACCCCTGTGTGGGCTGCTGCTCCACAATGGGCCGGGTACGGCTACAAATAAAGTTTTAACATCATTGGGGTCAAACAATATTTTGCTGATATGTTCTGTACTATCCAGCCCAATCTTTTGCCAGTTGCTGCCGCCATCTGTAGATTTATACATCCCATCTCCAATAGAAACCGTATTGCGCATGTTGCTTTCGCCGGTGCCGGCATACAATACTTTTGCATTATTTTTTTCCACTGCCAGCGCACCAATACTCTGGCAATATTTATCAAATACAGGTGAAAATGAAAGCCCGCCGTTTTGACTTTTCCATATACCACCACCGGCCGTGCCCACATAAAGATTTAGTTGTTCATTTGCCATCACACCTTCTATTGCAGTAATTCTCCCGCTCATAGTAGATGGCCCAAGGGCTCTTGCAGCAAGGGTTTGAAAGTAGGATGAATTAAGGTCTGTCTGGGAAAAAGCAGCATAGCAACACATAAAAGTTACCAGCAACAAAGCAAATTTTTTAATCATAAGCAGGTTTTTTTTTAAAAAAATAATACAATAAAGAAGGGAAATCTTCCTGGTGCATAAAGAAAACAGGACGGGTTGCAATTAGGAAAAGCTAAAGTAATGGTTATAAAATAAAAAATAATTGCCTAAAAAAAAACACCTTACCCACATTGCAAAACCAATGAGCCGGGTAAGATGTTTATTTGGTATAATTATTTGTCGGAAAATATCTTTTCGTCAATAGCGCCATTCACAATAAACTTTTTTGCAGCCAATACCATTTGACCCTGATCTAATTTGAAAGGCATTTTTACACCACCTTCTACAGTTTGATAATCCAGGCTTTTTACTACCATTTTCATTTCCTGGCCTTGCTGTTTGGAAATTGTTTCCTGCTTGTAAACTAAAAAAGTTTTGGTATCAAAAAAGTAAGTGGTTTCATTTTTATTTTTAGTGGTAAGTTTTATTTTAAAATAGTCATTACCATCTTCTTCATCTTTACCCAGGAACTCCACCACAGATCCTTTTTCTTTATAATCTATAAAAGCCCCCTGTATATCAAGTTCATCCACTTTTTCTTTCAGTTCATCCTCACTCAATGGCTGTAAAGTAGCTTTGCCTGCCATGGGGTTTTGGCTCCAGCCTTTTGTAGGCGTAATAATATCTATAAAAAAATTACCCTGAAATTCTCCATCTGTTCTAACCCCTTTGCCATTTACTGCCTGCATGGTAAAAGGTATCTCCAGGCCCTGCACCTCTACATTTCCCTCCATCTTTAAAGTAGTTATTTTTTTCCAGTTTTCTTTTCCGCCAATGGCGGCTATGTATTTGTCAATGATCTCATCGGCTGTTTGCGTGGTGCCGGTAAAACTGCTGCTCATAAAAGCAACAGCCAATAGGGTATGCAGAACAAATTTTTTCATAACTTTTTTTTATGGTTTTTATAATATTTCACAATAATAAGTATCTCTAACCAGCTTTATTACAATTTGTTTAAAAAATTTATTAATGGTAAGAGGGTTATTTGAGAGGCACGGTACATTCCTGTCCGCACTTGGTTTTTACCATGTTAATTTTAATGTATTTAATAAGCAAGGTGAAACCCTGATACTTTTTTTTAGCAACGGCTCTCCCATCGCATCTGTGGGAAGGCTGAGGGCTTTGGGATGCTGTTATGGCTTGTCCCTAAAAAAAGCAGTATGCCCGGCTTGCTGCATAAGCTGTTCCATGTTATTGCCTGAATTAAAAGGCATGAAAAAAGTCACCCAAATAATGTTTTAAATTATACTTCTTTGTCGTGTCTAATGCCCGTTCAAGGCAAATGAATTTTATGCCTGCCCCTTTTCCATCCATTATTAAAAAATTATTTCCAAACCAAATCTGCGGAAGGATAAACTTCCTGCAAAATGACAAACTTCTTTATTTGTTATGACGAATCTCAGTTTTATGTTATACTTTTTTCATCATCTTGTGGTGATATAAATGAATGCAAATGAATATTAGCGAACAGGCATCGCCACCCGGGCAGCTCTTATTTAATTATTGTGGTACCTGCCAGCCGGCAGCGGGTTCTGCTGAGGAGTTGCGGCAATTTGAAAAAATACAACAGGGGTTTTCAAACCAGTTTGAATTATTTTTTCCGGATAATTTTGCACCCAAAACAATTGTTGTAATACCCAGCCTTTCACTTGACCAGGAAGTGCTTGGAACAATAAATGGCGCATTACATTACGAGGAAAGATTGTTGTGCCTGCTCATGCTGTTGCGTATGCCCCGTACGCATGTTACCTATGTAAGCAGTATGCCAATTGATCCGGTTATCATAGATTATTATTTGCATTTGTTGCCTGGTATTACCGGTTATCATGCCAGGGAAAGATTAACCTTGCTCAGTTGTTATGATCTGTCTGCAATTCCACTTACTCAAAAAATTTTACAACGGAGCCGTTTAACAGAACGCATAAAACAAAGTATTAAACCGGGCCATGTGGCACATATCGCCTGTTTTAATACTACGGCTTATGAACGAACTTTAGCGGTAAGGTTAGGCATACCAATTTATGGTTGCGATCCTTCATTAATTTATTGCGGCACTAAAAGCGGCAGCAGAAGGTTTTTTTTAAAAGCCGGTGTGCCCATGCCCCCCGGCGCTGAAGATTTAAAAACCTATGAAGATATTGTACATGCGGTAGCAGCGTTAAAAGATATGTATCCTGATTTAAAGAAAGCGATCATAAAATTAAATGATGGTTTTTCCGGCGAGGGCAATGCTATACTCAAATATCCTGAACATGTAAATAAAAAAGAATTGTTTAACTGGATTGATCATAACCTATATAAACAAATAATTCCTGTTGCAAAAGATTTGAGTATTGAAGTTTTTTTGGAAAAATTTAAACTAATGGAAGGAATAGTAGAGGCATTTATAGAAGGCGATGTAAAAGTTTCTCCATCGGTTCAATGCAGGATAAACCCGTTGGGTGAAGTAGATATTATTTCAACACATGATCAGGTGCTGGGTGGCGTTAGCGGACAGGTTTTTATTGGGGCGCATTTTCCCGCCGATGAATGTTACAGTGCCGAAATCAGCGCTTTGGGAAAAGCTATCGCTCAGGAATTAAAGAAGGAAGGCGTATTAGGCCGCTTTAGCATTGATTTTATTTCGGTAAAAGAAAAGGAGAAATGGAAACATTACGCCATTGAAATAAACCTGCGCAAAGGGGGTACCACCCATCCTTTTTTAATGCTGCAGTTTTTAACCAATGGCCATTATGATGAAGCAACCGGCTTGTTTGAAACACCTAATAATCAACACCGTTATTATTTCGCTTCAGATAATTTACAGAGCGATGCCTACAAGGGGCTTGTGCCACGGGACCTTATCGATATTGCCATGTTTCATGGATTACATTTTGACGGGGCCACACAAAAGGGGGTGATGTTTCACATGATTGGCGCCTTATCACAATTTGGTAAAATGGGCGTTGTATGTATTGGCGCTTCACCCAAAGAAGCCTATTCCTATTATACAAAAACGATTGAAGTACTGGATGTGGAAACTGCTTTGCAATAAAAAAAAACGGAACAATTGTTCCTCTGCTAAAAGCCCGCAGAAAAAAGCATTAAAATACATCCCCTCCCATCCCTATAAACAAACCCCTCATTTTTTCCAAAAAAAATAAAAAAGAATTTATTATCTTACTGCAGCTTCAATAACGGTTTTAAAAACTAACTGGTATTTATGGCCCTGATTCCCGGATTTGAATACGACATTTTTATTAGCTATGCACATGTAGATAATGCAACTTTTCCCGGCCAGGCAGATGGCTGGATAGCGCAGTTTTACAAAAACCTGAATCTTATGCTGGCCAAGCGTTTGGGCCGTATGGATATGGTAAAGTTTTGGTGGGATAATAAAAAACTGGATGGCAGTGTACTCTTCGATCAGTCTATAGAAGAGGGCATTAAAAAATCGGCCATCATGATCTGCCTTAACTCCCCCGGTTATCTTGCCTCCGATTACTGCAAACAGGAGCTGGATATTTTTTACAAAAAAGCCATGGCCGAAAAAACAGGACTTAAAATTATGGACCGCTCCCGTATTGTAAATGTATTGCTCAATAATATCCCGTTTAAAGAATGGCCGGCAGAACTGAGCGGCACCAGCGGCTTTCCTTTTCATGATGCTAAAGAAGCAGGAGATTTTGGCGATACCATTGATACCCTCTCTGCCGAATTCAGAACTCAAATGCAAAATGTAAGAGATGCTGTATGGAATTTATTATCGGATTATCCTAAAGAGCAAACAACAGCTCCTGCAGCAGTCGCTATAAATAATGAAGAAAATAAACCGGTAAATAACGGGGAAGAAAAAGAAGGCTTTACCATTTTTGTGGGCGAAGTGGCCGACACCCTGCGTACTGCAAAAAAGCGCATTATTACAGAGCTGGAAAAAAGTGGGTTTAATGTTATTGCCGGCATTCCCCCGCCCGATGAAGCTGCGGCACACGAGCAGGCCACAAATGATGCTTTACAAAAAGCAAATCTTGCCATACATTTATTAGATGAATTTGCAGGCCGGGAAATTGCAGGCAGCCCCGATATAACTTATCCGCAAAAACAAACCGAGCTGGCGCTTAGCCGGGGCATGGCACAAATGATTTGGGTACCTGCCGAAACGGATTTTAGTACCATTGAAGATGAAAAATATAAATTGTTTTTGCAAAACCTGGAAACCGGAAAAACATCTGCTAAAGGTTATGAATTTGTAAGAGGTTCTAAAAGCACACTGGCCAGGGAAATTACAGATTTTGCAGCCCAGGTAAAAGCACACCAAAAACAACAACAGGCCACCGGCAAAGGAAAAATTTCTGTACTGTTAGATACCCATTTCAATGATCAGTTGTATGCCTTGGACCTGAGCAAAACTTTGCTGGAAAACCAGATACAGCCTTTTATTAATCCGCAGGAAGACGACCCACGCAAAAATATAAATATCATGGGCGAAAGACTGAGCCAGGTAAATAAATTAATTTTTTTATACGGCAGTGTTTCAAAAGAATGGGTGCTGGAACGTATGAGTGCAGCACTGCAGCTTATCATCACCAATAATTATCCCATAGAAGATTTTTTTATTTACATGGCTCCACCACATAAAGAAGCTGCCGACATTTCGCTTAACCAGCGGTTTCTTAAAGTAAATGTAATAGACAGCAGCAATAACCCGGTGTTAGACAAAGTAACACTGGCGCAGTTTTTAACCGATTTAAAAACGGATGCTGCATGAGAAC
>JAYVGA010000480.1:0-2586 GCA_043772635.1 Chitinophagaceae bacterium | reverse complement strand
ATTTGGGCGGATGTCCAGCGTGGTGCGATGGTGGCTTTATCAAAAGCAAGACCCTCATTTTTTACACCAGCAAGACCTTCTACCAACGCTGCCATTCCGTTTGCAGCAGCCCAATTATCTGGCCCACCATACGATTCGCCTTTGGGTGCAATGTAAAATGGTTTATCGGCCAGGGTAATGCCCAGCACTGCATAAATACCGCCTTCCAAAGGCGCATTAAATTGTAGCTGTGCAATTTTTTTTGCAGGAAAAGGATTATCAATTACTGCCCAGCATACGCCTACCTGTGTGGATTTTAGATTGGGGCCATACCAGGCTACGCCACTTCTATCCGTTTGCAAATTGGGGAACCACCAGTTGGTAACTTGCTTACCCTTCATCATATATTCTGAGGCTTCTGAGCCATCTGCATATAAAAAAGTGAGGCTGCCTGCTACATTGCTGGGCACATTATCGCTGGAGGAATGCAGCAGGTAAACTGCGCCAGCAGTATCATTTACAGGCACTGCAATGGAACGGGGGAACCCTTTAATGGTGGATACCGAAATGGCTGTTTTGCGTTGATTTTTATAGGGGTCAATTACATTAAATTGTATGCCTTTAAAAATTTGTTCCCCAACAGGCAAGCCCCTCATATCGTTACCGGGCTTATTGGCATTCATCCAGCTAAAAGCATTGTCGCCACCTTTATCCCACAAATCCATATTGGCTACGGCAGCTATGTTGACTGCTTTAAAAACAGGCGGCGCAGGTGCAGGCGCAATAGAACCTGTGTAAGAAAACCAAATTTTATTGCTGTATTTTTTACCCAATGCCAGCAAGCGTTTCAATATATCGGAGCCATAGTTTTCGTACCCATTTTCATAAGCTCCTCTTGCCAGTTCGCCAATGGCGTGGCCTGCAATACCACCATTCATGTATTGCCAAATTTCGTTGTGGCTGCCAAAGCCTTTTAGAAATGGCGGATAAATAGCATACCATTCGCCGGGTGAACCTACCGGTAAATTTTCTTTTAACTGCTGGTAGGTGTTGATAATGGCTTTGTTTATTTCAGGCGAAAGCCCACGGTTGATAGAATACATATTGCCTTGTGCAATCTGTGCTTTTTCATCTACGCCAAGATTTCGTTTTACAGTAGGGTCTTCATCAATAAAATGGGTGAAATATTTTCCATTCCAACTTAGGCTGATAAGTTTTTGCAAGATGGCTGCACCACGGTTTCTGTAGATGGTTGCTTTATCGTTTTGATGGGCTGAGTCGTACATTTCTGCCACCTGGTTACAGGCTTCGTAATAACCGGTATTGTCGCCAAAAAATACGCCGTATTTTGTTTTGCCCGGCACTACTACCATGGTGTGGCTTACAGGTGCCGCAGGGGTATATTCGTCATCTACCTGAAAATCCCAGGAATCAATACAGTAAGGCCTTTTCAATAACTGAAAACGCTTGCTCCAGCGGATAGAATCGGTGTAGCAATAGTCTAATGCCAACGCTGCAGAGGGCAATGTTTTTTTCATCCACTCATTATCGCCACTTGCCCGCCAGTGTTTGTAAAACATGTTTACATAATTATAATCGGAGTGGTTATCTACTGGCTGCCTCACAAAATACGCATCTCCATCCTGCCGAAAAAAATTGATTGGATTATAAGCTGTTTTAAAATAAGCGGCGCTGCCGTTGCCATCATTATCTTTGGCTACAAAACTCCAGATCATGCCATCTTCCCGTTGTGTTTTTCGTAATAAATCTGTTAAGCCATTGCCATAAGGGTTAAAATATTGTATGCCATTCATTACATTATTATTATCCAAATCCCAGGGTACATAAAATTTGTAACTGCTATCTTTCCAGTGAAAATCATAATAAGGTTTTCCATCTTCAGTTAACAAGCCGTTGTACAAAATAGTAAACAGTTCACTCATTTTACTGCCATCATTTATAGTTGTATGGGCTTGCAGTATAAATGTGGTAGTGCTAATAGTTTTACCATTTTTATCTGTCAGCAAAACTGTTTGCTTACCTGCTGCGCCACCTGCTGTAAAGCTTACTGTTGGCGATGCTTTTGTATTTATATAAGTCCTTCCTTTTGCATCTTTTACCACTACTGTACCTGCTGCAAGGCAAACAATATTTACTGTATCAAAAGGTTTTACATTTTCAGCAATAGAGTTAATAAAAACTTTGCCCTTATTTTGAGAAAATAATGTGGTAGCTAATAGTAGCGGCAGGCATACCATCAAAAATACATTTGCCAATCGGGCTTTGCCGGTACAGTTTAATGCTGCCATATTATTTTGTATAAATGAATTTAATAAAAAAGTAATTTGTAAAAAGATAATATTTTGCAAGAAAATAAACAAAGTGAATATCTGTATTTTGTTTGATGCAACCATGCTGAACTATGCAGGTAATAACAAAAAATATATCTGGTTATTTATTATTGGGAAACGTTTTAGCTGGTGGCAGGTTGTATAAATGAATATTAGCTGGAAAGCCGTGGGATGGCAGATTATTCGTTTTAAAGGAAACTTTTATGGAATTTATTTTAATCAACAAAAGTTTCCCTAATAATTGACTTTACATTCA
>JAYVGA010000479.1:0-2684 GCA_043772635.1 Chitinophagaceae bacterium | reverse complement strand
AAATTGAAAATTAAAAATACCCTCTTCAAAAACTCAACCCTGCATGAAGTAGATTTTGAAGAAGCAGATTTAACCGCTGCTGTTTTTGATAACTGCGATTTTAAAGGAGCCATATTTGAAAATACCATTGCAGAAAAAACAGACTTTCGCAGTTCTTATAATTATTCTATGGATCCCGGCTTAAACCGTATAAAAAAAGCAAAATTTTCTGTAGCAGCAGTTATTGGCCTGCTGGATAAATATGATATTGAAATAGAATAATAATTTTAACGTCTGTATCTCTGATCCGGTGCAGGTGTATAATTCGGTAGTGTTTTAAAAGAAAAATTTCTCTTATTTTTTATATATTAGTATGAGCAAATAATTATAGAGCGAAGCAATCTTCTCAAACCAATATTTTTTCTGGTGTTTTTATTTAGCTCCTGGAAAAAGGGATGCTTTTTTTCAAGGCCTGTGCAGCTTCAGAAAAGCTTATACCAGCACATCAAAATATTACCAGCCAGCATAAATCTTTTTATAACCATATAAATTTTAAGTTATGAAAAAAATTATCACCATCCTTCATTTTTTTTCCTGCATTTCTCTCTCTTTATTTTCTCAAAATGTAGGTATTGGTATTGCTGTACCTACACGTGCAAAGCTGGAAGTAAATGGTGCAGCAGGAGCAGGCGCCACCAGTGCTATTTTTGGTGGCGAAAATACAGGCATATCATTGCAAAGAAACTGGCCCACCATCGGGTTTAATCAATTCAGGGATGTAGTAATTCCCGGATCGCAGGGCAGGTATATAGCTAATGGATTTGCAGCCATTCAGTATTTAGATCCCACCAATGGGGCTATGGCTTTTGATATGTTTTCCAATGGTACCGCCAATGCGTTTACACCCGTTGCCAAAAGAGCTATTACTATACTTGCTTCCGGAAATGTAGGCATCCGTTCCGGAGCATCAAACAGTGCTTCCTTATATGTAACCAGGGGAACAAATTTTGATGGTACTGCAATTTTTGGCGGCACGCAGTATGGTTCATATTTTAATTACTCCAATACAGAAGATACCTATATAAGGCCTGGAAGAGATGGAGGCAGGGTAATAATAAATGATGTGCAAAATGGTAGTGTAATATTGGGAGGAGGAACCACCAATGTGGGCATCAATGAATCCTTTCCTGTTACTTCTCTGCAGTTAAACGGCGCTATTGGTATTAACGTATCCGATATAATTCTATCTAATACCAATTATAATATCAGTGTGGGAAACAGATCATATTTAAAAGTTACAAAAGCATCTGCTGATGCAACATTGATACTCTTATCAAATGGTATTGTACAGGGCCAGGTACTCATTGTAGAAAGTGCACAATCCAATGGTTCATCCGGCATTAATTTTTTTTCTGGTTTAAGTAATAATACAAGGTTATCAAGTAATCCTCTAACCTTAAAGGGAATGGATACATTGATGATGATATGGAATGGAACGTATTGGCTGGAACTATCTCATTCTTCAAACTTTTAATAATAAGTAATGACTTCTCTGTGGTTAAAAATAAACGGGTAAGAACAAAAAATTCCACAGTGGGGAAAATATGCAGCAATAGTAAGACATGAATTTATATTAACCTTTAGCAACTGTTATCACGGGCCAATATAAAACATACACCTATTATTTGCCGGTTTTACTAATGCTGCATATGAATACTTTTTTATTGCTGAATTGTTTTCTAAACCGTATCTGATGTAGTAGTTTTAGTAACCACTACTTTATCTGTACGCCCTGTACTACTGCTTCCTCTTGTAAGTGCCACTATAAGCAAAATTAATACTGCTCCTCCTGCAACCCACACCCATGGCTGCGTGTACCATATTTGCTGCTCTGTTGTGGCACTGGCTGTTGTTGTAGTAGCTGTAATGGTGCTATCCTGCGCCCAGGCTATTAGTTTTGTAAAAGTTAACAAAAAGAGCAAAAAAGAATACTTAAAAAAGCCTGGTTTAATTAAATGTTTCATCATTGTTTATTTTAGTTAAAAAAATATTTTATAAAACTGAACTGTTTTTTGAGTTCAACAATTAAGCCAATGATATTTTATATAACTATAGGGAATATTTTAGATGAATTAATTTATTATGTGGGCATATAGAGCATGGCCACTTTGGCAAAGTTTGATTGTGTAAAAATACCAGGTGTAAAATTTTCTTTTTTGAGAGTTGCTTCTTTACCAAACTTTGTCAAAGTAAAGAACATCCGTAATAAAAATTATTTTTCAGATAAACTTTTATTAACCTGGTAGCCAAAAAGAAATCCTGCCGCTGCACCCAGCACTGCACCGGCTATTAAGCCCTTAATATTTGCAGCATTAATAAAAAAACTTATGCCAAGCCCTAAAAATGCAAAAAATATTACGGACACTATAATTGCACGGTTTGATTTTTTTGGCTTTGGGTGTGTATTAGAAGTTTTAGTATGATGCTGTGGATGTTTGTGCGGGTGTCTGCTTTTAGATTGAGGCATAATTTTTATTTGAATATAGGCAAATTTTTTGCTGCTGCAATTATATTGCTGCACTTTTACCATATTTTCGTGGCCCCGGTTATCAAATTACTTATTCAGTTTAATTACCGCTATAGGAGGGTAAAATTTTGCCTCTCATTTATTAATCATCAACTCATCCAATAACGGAAATGTAACG
>JAYVGA010000478.1:0-8074 GCA_043772635.1 Chitinophagaceae bacterium | reverse complement strand
TCCAAAACCAAAGAGGCCAATGGTTAATTTTTTAGATTGCGGTAATTTCGGTTGATTAATATTTGTTGACATGGTTGAATTGATTAATAATTTTTATTTGCTGAATAATCTGATGCCCCGAAAGTTAGTTCCGTTTACTGATGAAACAAGAGTGTTTGGCTATGCAGAAAACGCTGTAACTAAATTATTTTTATTTACGTTACCTGTATATTTTTCAAGAAGAATAAATGCCTGTTTAATATCCTCAATAAGGTCTTCACTTTCTTCCAGTCCCACGCTCAGTCTTATAAGGCTGTCTGCAACACCGGCTGCCCTTCTTCTTTCTGCCGGGATAGATTTATGTGTCATGTTTGCCGGGTGGCACAATAAACTTTTTATACCGCCCAGGCTTTCGGCCAGTTTAAAATATTGGGTTGATGTAACAAATTTTATGGCTGCATCTTCTGTATCATTTTTTAAAGAAAAAGAAACGATGCCGCCAAAACCTTTGCTTTGTTTTATGGCCACAGCATGATTGGGATGCGACGGTAAACCCGGGTAAAAAACTTTTTCTACTGCAGGATGTGTTTCTAAAAACTCCGCTACTGCCTGTGCATTGCGGCAATGCTGTTGCACCCGCAGGTGCAGTGTTTCAATACCGCGGATAACCAGCCAGCTGTCAAATGGCCCCAGTATAGCTCCTGTGGCATTTTGCAAAAATTTTATTTTCTCTCCCAAATCCTTTTCTCTTGCTACCACAATACCGGCAATTAAATCGCTGTGGCCACCCAGGTATTTTGTAGCACTGTGCACTACAAGATCTGCTCCAAGTGCAAGTGGCTGCTGCAGGGCGGGGGATGCAAAAGTATTATCTACACAAAGCAAACAGCCATGCGCCTTTGCAATTTTTGCAATGGCTTTTATATCGCTTATTTTAAGTGTAGGGTTGGTTGGAGTTTCCAGCCATATAAGTTTTGTATTGGGCGTAATGGCATTAAAAACGTTCTCCACATTTGTGGTATCCACATAATTTATTTTGATGCCAAATTTTTCGTACACCTGTGTAAACAAACGAAAGGCACCGCCGTAAATATCATCTACCGCCAAAATTTCATCGCCTGTTTTTAAAAGTTTTACTACCGCATCAATAGCTGCAAGCCCGCTGCTAAAGGCAGAAGCCGCCTGCCCTTTTTCTAATGTGGCCACCAGTGTTTCCAATGCGGCTCTTGTTGGATTATTAGAGCGGGCATAATCGTAACCCCGGTTTACGCCGGGAGCTTCCTGCTCAAAGGTGCTGGTTTGATAAATGGGCACACTCAATGCGCCGGTTAAAGGATCTGTTGGGATGCTGTGAATGAGTTGTGTTGCGTTGCTCATAATTTTTTTGTTTGCGGTTGTTGTACATTTTTGTAACAGCCGGTGAAAAAATAAAATTTAAGCACTTACAAGAGGAATCCGTAGAAAAATTACCGGAAGTTGATCTTTCATTTTACGGTAGATACGTAAAACAAAAAAGCTCATCTGGTAAATCAGATGAGCTTTGAATATGTTGTATATTTAAAGGCTGTTTATCTGACTTATCTTTCCCAACATTGCTGCTGAGATGGAATTGGCACCTTTCTTAAACCGGGGTTTAAGTAGGTTGTCAAGGCTTCATCGGGCCATTACCCTCTGCCTTTCTTGATAAGTGTCCCGATTGCTATCGGGATGTAAAGAACTGCTGCAAATATATAAGCAGAAAGTTTTAACTGCCAAATATTTTTTAAAATATTTTTTTCCCGAAAATGTAAAATGGGTTATAAGTCAGTACACGCTTGCGTTTGCCATATTTTAATTTTTACACATTTCTTTCCAGCCATTGCTGCTGCGAAGAGGCAAAATGCTCCAGTTTAATTTTGGCAGCTATTTTTTTCTGTGCATTTAGGATAGATTTACTAATTATGCTTTGCTCTATTGCCTCGTCATCTTTAACACCCATGCGTTTCATATCACATTCTCCATAATTGAATCATTTTACCTTGACGCCTTTAGGACAAAAATTGGGACAGGCACCACGATAGCCCCATTGCTTTTGTAGCCCGGCTTTGTACCCCGATGACGCTAAGCTTTCATCCCGAAGCGTCAGCGAGGGATCTGCCTGGAGATGCTGCAGGTAACGATAAGCAGGAGCACCCTGCAATCTAAAATGCTCTGTACAAAAAATATTAAATGTACCGGGCCTGTTATTTAAAATTATTGCCGTGTTATCCATCAACCAGCTTTGTTCATATAAAAACTTGTTTAAATTTTTTTACTGTAGCAAAAATTCTTAAACAATTATTATCAAACAAAATGTGAGATATATAAAAAATATTTTTGAATCTAAAGAAATTACACTAAACTTTTTATATCTTATAGCAAAATTACACAGCACATAAATATTTATTGCTACTAATTTAAAAAAGGGAGAACCTTGATGATTTACGCAGTAGAAGCAGATATTGTTCCATTTTTAAAATGCCTTACACAAGGCCTGCAACCTTATGCAAAAGCCAACAATGTGTACCTCTGCTTTTCATCCGCAATAAAAAAACAGGTTGTACTCTACCAGCCTTTTTTACTTTCCCAGTCCCTCGTTCAATTGATTTGTAATATTATTAATCTGGTGCCGCCAAAAAGTAATATCACAGTAAGATTATTATGTGCCGTTGATAATAAATACTTACAGATAGCGGTAGAAAATACTGGCATTAACTTAATACGTGTAAATGAAGTATGTACAAAATCTATCTATTCGTTTACCGGGTATCCATTGCCGGATGGCACCATCTACCGCCTGGCACTTTCTTCTCAGCAGGATGTTCTTTTTTCAAATCATCCTGCACCTACAGCTACTTTAAACAATAACTTTCCGCAGTTTTACAAAGAAGTTCAAAAACGTTTCCGTTCGTACTTTACACAAACGGAAAAACTAATGGCAACGCTTGAACAAAGCCAGCCACAGGAAGCTGCATTTATGCAAAAAATAAATGCCCTCATAAAAGTTAACCTGGAAAATGAACATTTTGATACAAATGCTTTATGCAAAGCAATGTCGCTAAGCAGAACACAATTGTTTCGCCGGCTAAAGTCGCTTATTAAAGAGGCTCCCGCCAATCATATTAAAACTATGCGGCTGCAAAAAGCTAAAGAACTTTTGGAAACTACAGATTGCACTGTTAGTGAAATAGCTTTTAAAACCGGCTTCCAAACTATCAGCCATTTTACAAAAGTTTTTAAAAAACAATACGGCATAGTACCTTCTGTGTACCGCCAAACTAATGGGCATGCAACAAATGAATAAAGGATTGCAACAAACGAACTAACTATAGCATTTTCTGCAGAGTAGCTTTACTAAAACTTTTATAACATGGAACAACAAAAACAAAACAAGGAGTTTATCATCCGCTATTTTAATGCGCTTAGCGGTGTTACCAAAACAAGCGAACTGGTAAAAAAATACACTACAGATGAAGAACTGATTGCGCATATTGCTTTTTTTGATGCTGCGTTTCCCCAATACGAATTATTTGCTGATGAGATGACGGCAGAAGGCAACAAGGTAGTGGTTAGAGCCAGGTTTAAAGCTGTGCATGAAGGTGAGTTTAACGGTATTTCGCCTACTCATCGCAGCGTTGATTTTCCATTTGTGATAAGCTATGAAATTGAGAATGAAAAAATCGTACACCACTGGCTCATTGCCGATTCTATGGCATTGATGGAACAACTGGGTGTAATGAATGTACCTGCATAAATGATGGTAAGAAAAATGCCAGAATGTTTAAAAAAATCCGACTTAATTTTTTTACTACTACCTAAAAACAAAAATGATGAAGTGCGGCTGATATTAAATTATCAGCTGCGCTGCTATCTGTGTATAAATTTGTATATGAGGATTTGTATGTAAGACAAGAAAAAAATACTCCAACTTTCAAAAAACCACACTTTAGTTTCCGGCTGGTTGTTATGCAATCTACTGTCCGAAATAATATTCTTTTGCAAGCCTTTTAAATAAATACCAGTTTACCCTTATTTTTTAAAACCCCTGTTTTCTGCGATTGTTTTTTGATGATGTTAGCGATAGCTTATAAAGTAATTATTTAAATAAAATTATTTTACCAGTTAGTGAAATAAAATGTAATACCCTTTTTTTTCATAAAAAAAATTGTCATGAAATATTTTTTATTTGTTTGCCTTATCCTTATTGCAACAATTTGTATTGCACAAAATGTAGGTATTGGAACTACCACTCCTGCTGCCCGTTTTCATGTAGCAGACAGCAATGTATTATTTACTGGGCCGGCAACAATTTCAACAACAACAAGTTATTATCCACCGGCGCAAGGCACAGGTACACGCATGATGTGGTATCCGCAAAAAGCAGCTTTTAGGGCAGGGGCTGTTTCTGGCAATGAATGGGATTTTAATAATATTGGGTTATTATCATTTGCAACGGGCTACTCAAACACAGCATCGGGGGAATTTTCAACAGCTATGGGCGGTGGTAGCACAGCTTCGGGGAGTGGGGCATCGGCCATAGGTTTCAATGCCAGAGCCGTTGGCGATCAATCATCATCATTAGGGAATTTTTCAAACGCAAACGGTCTCTCATCTACGGCATTAGCAACGGGCACTGCATCAGGTGATTATTCAACAGCAATAGGGTATGGCACTAGAGCAAATTCTTATCGTGAAACATCAGTAGGTTGTTTTAATAAAGATGTTGTTCCAATGTCTCCAACAACATGGAATGCTAATGACCGCTTATTTGTAATTGGCAACGGAACAACTATCGATTCCAGAAGCGACGCTGTAGTAATTTTAAAAAATGGCAACATAGGCATTGGCGAAAGCAATCCTGCATTTCCTTTAAATTTTTATGGTAGTCTTGGTGATAAAATTTCATTCTTTGGTAATGCAGCAAATGCCAGCAGTATAGGTTTTGGTATTCAGTCCGGCTTGTTTCAAATGCACTCTTACCAGGCATCGGATGATATTACATTTGGCTATGGCAGCAGTAATAGTTTTACTGAACAAATGCGCATAAAAGGAACCGGCAATGTAGGTATTGGCACCAATGCACCCGCTGCCAGGCTTGATGTAAATGGTTATACAAAGCTGGGCGAAATGTCTCCAAATATTAAAACGAAATTGCTTACTGGCACTACCGCTTCAATTGAAGGTAACGCAGCCGGTGTGGCTACAGGGCTGGATGCAACTAAAATTTTAGCAGTAAATATTTTTGTAACACAGGGCACCGGCTTTCTTGTACCGCCATCGTTTACAAATTCTGCAGGGTACGAATACCAATACACTATTTCAAACGGAATACTTGCCTTATTCAATAAAGCAGCAAACAGCTTCGCCATTCTTTCAAAACCTTTTACAGCATTTATAACTTATAAAGAGTGATGATGGTATATCATGAGTGATGTAATGTATAACAGTGGCCTTATAGCTAAAAATAAATTTATTAAATCTTAAAATATCAATATTAAAAGTATTAATTGTTTGTGCAATGTGTAACTGATGTAAAAACTGTTAGACCTGCTATTTATAAGTGCCCTTATCTGGATTTCATCCGTGTAATGCTTTAAACCTTACCACCGATACATGAGAAGGGTGTGGAAAGTAAACTCTCCATAATAAAAGAAGCTTATAGAAATAAAACTGTTTGATGTTTTAAAATTCATTGTTTGCCACTTTCATTCATCAAACAAAAGATCTGTAATTAAATATACCTGCCGCCATTTTGTTTAATCCACCCAACCATTCCCCACCTCTTTTGTTTTACCTTTGCACCAAGTAAGTACAAATGGCAAAAGAAAAAAAAGCTGCAATAGCAGAAGCAGTAAGCATTGAAGAATATATTGAAGTGTTTGGTGCCCGGGAGCACAACCTTAAAAATATAGATATTAAAATTCCAAAAAATAAACTGGTTGTTTTTACAGGCGTAAGCGGCAGCGGAAAATCTTCGCTGGCGTTTGATACCATTTATAATGAAGGCCAGCGCAGGTATATGGAAAGTTTTAGTGCATATGCCCGGCAGTTTGTGGGCGATATGGAGCGGCCCGATGTAGATAAAATTACCGGTCTTAGTCCTGTAATTTCTATAGAGCAAAAAACTACCAATAAAAATCCCCGCAGTACCGTGGGTACTATTACAGAAATTTATGATTTTCTGCGTTTGCTGTATGCCCGTGTGGGCGAGGCTTACAGCTACAACACGGGAAAAAAAATGGTAAAGTTCAGCGAAGAGGAAATTGTACAATCTGTATTTTTAAAATTTAAAAATAAAAAAATAAGTTTACTTGCGCCGCTTGTGCGTGGGCGTAAAGGCCATTACAGGGAACTGTTTGAAGATATCAGAAAAAAAGGATTTGTAAAAGTAAGGGTAGATGGAGAGGTGCTGGATCTTGCTCCCCGCATGCAGGTAGATCGCTACAAAATTCATGATATAGAAGTAGTGGTGGACAGGCTGCAGGTAACAGACGATATGAAAGTGCGCCTTAGCCAGAGTGTACAAAAAACGCTGGGCATGGGTAAAGACTTACTTTTTCTTTTGATAAATGATGATAATAAAGTGGTGCAGTACAGCAAACAACTGATGTGTATTGATACCGGTATTAGTTACGAAGAGCCCAGCCCCAATGCATTTTCTTTTAACTCTCCTTATGGTGCATGCCCGGCCTGCAAGGGCCTGGGCACAGTATTCCAGGTAAATATGGAGGCTGTTATACCCGATAAAAATATCAGTGTAAAAGACGGTGGCATTGCAGCCCTGGGCGAAGAAAGGGAAGCGTATGTTTTTAAACAGGTGCAGCAGCTTGCAAAAAAACACAAGATAAACCTGGATAAACCCATTAAAGAACTTTCTGCCAAAGCCATGAATATTTTACTTTTTGGCAAAGAAGAACCTGGAGAAGAAGTGGAAGCAGATATAGAAATGGATGTGCCGCAGGATGGTTCTATTTATTATGCTACCGAGTACGAAGGAATTGTAAATATGCTGAGGCGCTGGTTTTCTTCTCCCTCCACTACAGAAGCCATGAGAGACTGGGTAGAAAAATACATGAAATTAAAAACCTGCGAAACCTGCCAGGGCACAAGGCTTCGCAAAGAAAGCCTGTGGTTTAAAGTAGATGAAAAAAATATTGCAGAGCTGAGCGAAATGGACCTGGATATTTTATTTGCCTGGTTTACCGGCATAGAAAAAAGATTAAACAACAAACAGAATATTATTGCAAAAGATATTGTAAAAGAAATAAGAGAGCGGCTTGGCTTTTTATTAAATGTGGGATTAACTTATCTTACTTTATATCGCCCCTCTAAAAGCCTTAGTGGTGGCGAGTATCAGCGCATAAGGCTGGCCACGCAAATTGGTTCGCAATTACAGGGCATTACTTATATCCTGGATGAGCCCAGCATTGGTTTGCATCAAAGAGATAACCAGCGGTTAATTACTGCCTTGCAAAATTTGCGGGATATTGGCAATAGTGTGCTGGTGGTAGAGCATGATAAAGATATTATGCTGGCAGCAGATCACCTGGTAGATATTGGCCCAAGAGCTGGCACACATGGCGGAAATATAGTAGCAGCAGGTACTCCGCAGGAAGTGTTGAAATCAGGTTCGGAAACTGCTCTATATCTTAATGGCAAAAAAAATATCCCGGTGCCGGCACAGGTTAGAAACGGCAATGGAAAAACGATTGAACTGAAAGGTGCATCGGGTAATAATTTAAAAAATGTAAATGTTAGTTTTCCGTTGGGCAAACTTATCATGATAAGCGGGGTAAGTGGCAGCGGAAAATCTACCCTTATAAATGAAACACTTTATCCGCTACTCAGCCATTTCTGTTACGGATCTAAGGGGCAGGCACTGCCCTATAAAAATATTAAAGGGCTGGAGAATATTGATAAAGTAATAGAGATAGACCAGAGCCCTATTGGAAGAACACCACGCAGTAATCCTGCAACCTACTGTGGTTTTTTTACTGATATCAGAACATTATTTGCCCTGGTGCCCGAAGCAAAAATACGTGGGTATAATGCCGGCCGTTTTTCTTTTAATGTAAAA
>JAYVGA010000477.1:0-5403 GCA_043772635.1 Chitinophagaceae bacterium | reverse complement strand
TTCTAAATTTTATTTTATGGTCTCTGCCGGCGCAGATGCCAATGGAGTTAAATTATTTTCATCACAAAAAATTACCGCCCGGGCAGGGTTTACCGCGGGTTATCAGCTTACTAAAAAAATAAGTTTACAATCCGGTTTTTTTGTAAGCAGCAAAAAATATGTTGCAGGCCCTGCTGATTATAAAACCAAGCCGGGCACTTACTGGAGCATGGTAGATATTACAAAAATAAATGCCAACTGCAGGGTGTACGAAATACCCCTTTTGGTTCGTTATGATTTTGCACCCCGCAAAAAAATAAATTATTTTTCATCTGCAGGTCTGTCTTCTTATATTATGAAAAAAGAAGATTACCATTATTTTTATAAACGGTGGGGAACCGCACATGATGCCTCTGCCAGCTATAAAGGCAATCAGCATTTATTTTCTGTATTAAAACTTTCTGCAGGAGTAGAAAAAAAATTATCTGAACAGTTTTCTTTAAATGCCGTACCAGGCCTTGCCATTCCTTTGGCAGGTGTAGGCGAAGGCCAGGTAAAGTTATATTCTGCAGATATTATGATTGGATTAAAATTTACACCCCTTCGAAAAAAATAAATCAGTAAAAGCAACCTCAACAGTTGTATATGCGTAACATAAGAAAAAATCAAAGCTTATGAAGCGTTTATCTCTGGTAATGGCTATTATGGGTTTAGTAGTCTTTACCGCCATCAATTTAAGTTCCTGTAGTAAAAGTTCTCCCGATCCCGCCCCACCACCTCCCCCCACAGATCCCTGTGCCGGGAAAACTATTGCTATAGCATTAACTCCCACTGCATCTGCAGGGTGCCCAAATAGCGGCAGTATTACAGCATCTGCAACTGGCAGCACAAGTTTTACTTATAAATTAAATGCAGGCGGCACCTACCAGGCATCGGGTACATTTAGCAATGTAGCACCCGGCACTTACAGCGTTTTTGCAAAAGATGGAGCAGGCTGCGAAAAATCAAAAGATGTTACCGTTGCCGGTGGTGTAAAAGGACCTTTATTTACGCAGGTAAGAGATCTTATAACCGTAAGATGCCAGAGCTGCCACAATACTACAGTACAAAATGGCGGACAAAACTGGGTGCCGGATTGTAATATAGTTGCAGGCCAGGACCGCATAAAAATACGTGCGGTAGACAGAGAAACAATGCCTGCTGGGGGCCCACCCTTAACTACTGCCGAAAAAGCAACTATTACCAACTGGATAAATGCAGGCGGTAGATTTACTGATTAATTGCTGCTGTAAAATAATGATTTTCTTCCTGGTATTATGGGGATAAGTAAATATCATCGCCATTAAAAACAGCACATTGTTTTAAATTTAATTTTAATGTGCTGTCATTTATTTGGATTGTCAGGGTAGTGTTCTTATCTTCGTTCTCCTTTTTTAAAGGACACAGAAACCCTATTTATTCACAACCAAGAAAATTTCTATTTTTTATGGCTGTTAAAATGAGATTACAACGGCATGGCTCCAAAAAGAGACCATTCTACTTCATCGTTATTGCGGATGCCCGCAGTCCCCGTGATGGAAAATTTATTCAAAAACTAGGTTCTTACAACCCCCTTACGGTTCCTGCCACCATACAGGTAGATCGTCAGAAAGCATTGGACTGGTTACAAAAAGGTGCTCAACCCACCGATACTGTACGCCGTATCCTTTCCTTTAAAGGTGTGTTGTTCCTTAAGCATCTGCTTCGTGGTGTAGGCCTTGGCTTATTTGATGAAGCTACTGCAATGGAGAAGTTTACCAAATGGAGTACTGAGCATGATGCACACGTTTCCCGTCGCTCTGGTGCTAACAAAAAAGTACGCATGGAAAAACGCAATGTACCTGTAGTAAGGAAAGTTGAAGAAAAAGTTGAAGAAGCTCCGGCAGCAGAAGCTCCCGTTGTTTCAGAAGAACCTAAGACAGAAGAATAACTACTGCCTCTGCCTGAACATTCTTAAGTCCTGCTTTTTTAGTGGGACTTTTTTTATAGCGTAGATTTTTTGAATTAATGGATTTCGCTGGTAGGTTTAATACATCTTTTTGTCCGGGCTTTTTTTTAGCAAGGATCATTCTTGCATCGCTCTTGTACGGCATATCATTGGGCTTCTTTATAGACCCTGTTATTTTTTCTTTATTTTCAATATTCAATATTATTCAGCATGGCTAAAATCTACTCCATAACTTTGTATTCATAATTATTATTACACAGGTTTTACAAAGCGGGTTGGGTTTATGGGTCAATATTTTAAAATCGGAAAATTTGCTGCAAGTCATGGCCTTACAGGTCACCTGGTATTGGTACATAGCCTTGGCAAAAAAACAGCGCTGAAAGATATTGAAGCTTTGTTTATAGAGGAATCAGCAAATAACTTTATGCCTTATTTTATTGAAGAAACTTCTGTAAAAAATGATGCAGAAATTTATGTAAAAATAGAAGGCATTGATAACAAAGAAACAGCCCGCAAACTTACTCCTAAAGAAGTGTGGATGACTGCTGCTGATTTTAATAAATATGCAGCCAAGGAAGCGCCTATATCTATGCTGGGTTATGATCTTATAGATGGCCAAACCAACCTGGGCGAAATAATTGAAGTAATAGAACAGCCACACCAGTTACTCTGTACCATTTTATATAAGGGCAATGAAGCCTTAATACCCGTGCATCAAAACAACCTGATTAAAATGGATCAGAAAAATAAAAAGGTTTATGTAGAAGTGCCGGATGGGCTGTTGGAGATTTATGGATAGGTTAATGGGCATGGGCAATGGGCAATGGGCAATAAATTTATTGCGATTCAATTTCTAATAAAAAATATGGATAGAAACACAACCTCTGGAACTTTTGGAACCTTTTAAACTTTTGGAACCTCGGGATTTTTTAAACTTTATACATTGAATCTTCCTCAACGCATCATAGCACACTTTGACCTGGATTCTTTTTTTGTTTCGGTAGAAGTAATAAACGATCCTTCACTTAAGGGCAAACCTGTGATAGTAGGAGGAAAAGACAGGGGCGTAGTTGCAGCCTGCAGTTACGAGGCAAGAAAATATGGAATACATTCTGCCATGCCTTCTAAAAAAGCACAGTTATTATGCCCGCAGGCTATTTTTATAAAAGGTCATTACAGTGAGTACAGCCGCTACTCCCGCTGGGTTACACAAATTATTGCAGCCAAAGCACCGCTGTTTGAAAAAGCATCGGTTGATGAATTTTACCTTGATCTTACAGGCATGGATAAATTTTTTAATCCCCTGCAATGGACTATAGATCTTCGAAAAGAAATTATTAAAGAAACAGGGCTGCCCATTTCTTTTGGTTTAGCATCTAATAAACTCATGGCCAAAATAGCCACCAACAAGGCCAAGCCAAACGGGTACCTGCAAATTCCATTTGGAAGAGAAAAAGATTTTCTCTCGCCATTGCCGGTAGAAGAAATTCCGGGAGTAGGGGAGCAAACCAGGTTGATATTACAGTTAATGGAAATTAAAACCATCAATGATATTTATAAAGCAGGCCAGGCAGTGCTGGAAGAAAGATTGGGTAAATGGGGTATAGGTCTATGGCAAAAAAGCCAGGGCATTCATAACAGCGAAGTAACACCATACCACGAAGCAAAATCAATTTCGTCTGAAAATACATTTGATGAAAACAAAACAGATATGGTTTTTTTAAAAGCAGAATTGGTAAGGCTTACAGAAAAAATTTGTTTTGAATTGCGGCAGGATGGTAAAGTAGCGGGTTGTGTGGCAGTAAAAATCCGGTATCCAGATTTTGAAACCAGCAGCCGACAAACTACCATAGATTTT
This sequence comes from Chitinophagaceae bacterium, assembly GCA_043772635.1. Lineage (GTDB taxonomy): Bacteria > Bacteroidota > Bacteroidia > Chitinophagales > Chitinophagaceae > Ferruginibacter. Next base: position 1,579 of record JAYVGA010000477.1, on the reverse strand, counting down.
ACCAGTGCCGATGATGAAATAATACCCGTGGTAAAAAATCTTTTTCAAAAATTATATAAAAAAGGAACCCCGGTAAGATTGCTGGGTGTGCGTCTTAGCGAGCTTACCAACGATGCCATACAAACCAATTTATTTTCTGATACCCAACGCAAAACAGAATTATACAAAGCTATTGATGAAGTAAAAAACAGGTTTGGAAAAATTATAGTAAAACGGGCGTCGTCTAACTAAACAATATTAAGTGACTTTTTAAAAAGTCATTTTGTCAATATGATGTTTTTTTAATTTACAATCTTCTTTTTCTGTCAATGCCTGCCCCTACATTTTGTAGGGGGTTATTAAGATGTTTCCAATCTACGATCTTCTTTTTTAGTCATTAGTCAAATGTAAATAGCCTGCCCCAATATTTGTAGGGGGTCAGTATTTTTTCTAAAATAAATACTTTTAACTTATTTAATTGACTATTGACCCAATTACTCAATGACCATTGACTGAATGGCCCCCTACAAAATTCAGGGATATGCATTGACCTAATTATCTCTCCTGATTTCATACAGTATAATCCCCGCTGCCACTGCAGCATTCAAAGATTCTGCATCTCCAAAACGGGAGATGGTAATTTTTTTATTGGCCAGCTGCATTATTCTTTGGCTTATGCCTTTAGATTCGTTGCCAATAATAATGATGCCTTCTTTTAAATGTGAAACAGTTTGCAAAGACTCACCGTTAAGGGTAGCCGCAAATATTGGAATGCTGTTATGCGTACACAGCCATTCTTGTACATCAGTGTAAATAAGCTGTATTCTTTGCAGGCTGGCCATGGTACTTTGCACCACTTTTGGGTTATACATATCTGCCGTGTGCAGGGAACAGATTATATTTTCTACGCCAAACCAATCGGCTATGCGGATGATGGTGCCCAGGTTGCCGGGATCCTGAATATCATCCAGTACAAGACTTATTTTATTTTTTATATCTGCATTTTTGTTTATAGGTTTCTTTTCAAACAAAGCCAGTACCTGGTGGGTGGTGGAGAGGGCAGATATTTTCTGCAGTTCAAAATCTTTGATTATTTCAGTTTGATGGGCATACGCTTTTTTTTGATTTTCTGAAAGCGCATCTATCCATTCCGGGAGCGCATAAATATTTTTACAGGTAAATATTTTACCCTCCAGTAACTCCATTACCAGCTTGGGTCCTTCAGCAAAAAATACGGTTTCCTCATCCCTGAATTTTTTGTGCTGTAAACTTTGAATATATTTGATGCTGGCTTTGCTTAACATAGCTTAAATATTTATGCGATTATTTTTGAGAATGTATAAAATAAATCCGTGGCAATATACCTGTATTTTGTTATTGATATCCCTATCTTCCTGCAGCCCCATTCTTATTGTAAAAAAAGCACCTAAGGACCAGCCATACCTTACTAAAAATAGTTTTGAAGTTAAGGGTGGAAATTTTACCAGCCTGGAAAGAGAAGCTCTTGTAGAAAGATTGAGCAATCAACTGGACGACAGCTCCACCATAAAAACAAAAAGCCCGGTTTTTTTTATTGAAAAATTAAAACGGCCGGGCGTTT